>DAIRFU010000062.1:0-16803 GCA_036794935.1 Kofleriaceae bacterium
TCGAGGACGTCTCGATCGAGGGCGCGACCGGCATCCTCATCAACATCACCGGCGGCCCCGACCTCACGCTGTTCGAGGTCAACGAGGCGTCGAGCTTGATCCAGGAAGCCGCGCACGAGGACGCCAACATCATCTTCGGCTCGGTCATCGATCCGAACCTCAGCGACGAGGTCCGCATCACCGTGATCGCGACCGGCTTCGACCGCGGCGCCAAGACCGAGGTCATCGTCGAGCCGAGCCGGCCGACGAACGTGATCGCGCGCAAGTCGAGCCAGACGATGCTGCCGTACGACGTCTCCTCGCAGATCACGAAGGAGTATCCGCCGGTCACGCCGCGCATGCCGGCGAGGGCCCAGGCGCAGGTCGTCGACGACCCCGAGGTCCACATCGAGTGGGCCACGCCCGACATGAACGAGGTGAGCTCGATCGAGCGCGCGCTCAGCGACTACAGCGAGCCGGTGCCCGAGGGCGAGCTGTCGCAGCGGATGGCGGCCGGGTCCGGTCCGGCGACGCCGCCCGATGGTAACCCGCTCGTCCATCCCGATCGCAAGCGCGCCCAGTCGCGGCCGAACATGAAGGCCGTGCTGGCGGGCGAGATCGACACCGAGAGCGAGCTCGACGTGCCGACGTTCATCCGGCGCCACAGCACGACGCACGGCTAAGCTCGCTCCGCTGGTTGGCGGGCCCCGGCTCGGACCGGGTTCGCGCGTATCATCGTGGGAATGCAAGACCGGGTGCGCGAGCTGATGGCTCGCATGCAGGAGAACGTCGAGCGGCTGCGCGCGATCGAGCCGTACTTGATCGATCTGTCGTTGCGCGAGAACCCGGTGGGCGCGCGCGTCGGGCAGACGCTCGAGGACAAGCTCGCGCTGCTGCCGAAGCTGCGCGAGTTCGGGTTCGCGAACTTGCTCGGCTCGCTCGACTACGCGCTCCCCGACGAGCTCGAGGTCGACGACGACTTCATGGTGTACCGGCTGCGTCGTTTCCCGAGTCGGTGCTCGAGCAGATGGTGCGCCTGATGCGCCGCAGCCTTCGTGACGGTGAACGGGTGGTGTGGGACGAGCCGCAGGCGCTATTGTGGCTATACGAGCAGGCTGGAGGTATGCGGTGACGAAGCAGTCGGATGATGCGGTCTACAAGACGTTGCTCGAGTCGACGCGGGCGATCCCGTGGAAGATCGACTGGACGACGATGCAGTTCACCTACATCGGCCCGCAGATCGGCGAGCTCCTCGGCTGGGAGCCGGAGAGCTGGAGGACGGTCGAGGACTGGGCCACGCGGATCCACCCGGACGACCGCCAGGCCGTCGTCGATTACTGCGTCGCACAGTCCAAGGCCGGCGTCGATCACGAGGCCGACTACCGCGCCTTGACCAGACACGGCGACTACGTGTGGATCCGGGACGTCGTCCACGTGGTGCGCGACGGTGATGGTGCGGTCGAGGCTCTGGTCGGGTTCATGTTCGATATCAACGAGCGCAAGCGCACCGAGGAGAGGCTCCTGGCGCTCCAGCGCGAGCTGGAAGATCTGTCGTTCAAGGATGGCCTGACCGGGCTGCTCAACCGCCGCCGGTTCGATGCGCTCGTCGAGATCGAGTGGCGGGCGGCGCGGCGCACCCGCAAGCCGCTGTCGCTGTTGATGATCGATATCGACTACTTCAAGCAGTACAACGACCACTACGGTCACGTCGGCGGTGACGACTGCCTGAAGCGGATCGCCCAGGTGCTACGCACCGCGGTGGCGCGGCCTCGTGATGTCCTCGCGCGCTACGGCGGCGAGGAGTTCGTGATCGTGCTGCCCGAGACGGACGCGGCCGGCGCGGAGCGAATCGCCGCCCGCTGCCGCGAGGCGGTCGCGCGCGAGGCGATCGTGCACGACAGGTCTGAAGCCGGGCGTACCGTCACGATCAGCGTGGGTGTCGGTACCGTCGTACCCGAGCAAGACGCCTCGCTGCTCGCGTTCATCGAGACCGTGGATCGCTGCCTGTACCAGGCCAAGCAGGCGGGCCGGAACCGGGTCGTCGCCCTCGCGGCCGGGTAATCCGGTCAACGCGGGAGGTCGGATGGCGCCGCTAACGCCGTGGTGTAGCGCACGTGTGGCGAAGCTGTGATGTCAGCGTCGCGCGGCGATGCACCAGTCGATCACGGCCGCCGCGGCCTGGGGGCGGGCGAGTGACTTCATCGCCGCGCCCATCTCGGTGCGGCGGTCCGGATCGGCGAGCAGCGGGCGCAGCGCGTCGGCGAGCGTGTCCGCCGTCAGCTCGGCCTGGCGAAACATCAGCGCGGCGCCCTTGGCGGCCATCTCGCGTGCGTTGAGCTCCTGGTGGTTATCGGCGGCGAACGGGTACGGGATGAACACGGCCGGTTTGCCGGCGATCGCCAGCTCGGCCACGGTCGTCGCGCCGGCGCGGCCGATGATCAGGTCCGCCGCGCGGTAGGCGGTCGCCATGTCCTTGATGAACGCCCGGCAGTCGGCCGCGACGCCGGCGTCACGATAGCGCGCGGTCGTCGCATCGAGATCCTTCTCGCCGGTCTGGTGCGTGATCGCGAGCGGCGCCTGCTTCGCGAGCGCGGCGAGCGCGGTGCTCGCCAGCTCGTTGACCGCGACCGCGCCCTGCGAACCACCGACGACGAGGACGTGGACGCGGTCGCGCGTCTCGGGCGCGGCCGCCAGCAGCTTCTGCACGAGGTCGCGGCGCACCGGGTTGCCGCTCATGATGATCTTCGCCGGCTTGAAGAAGCGGCGGCTCTCGTCGAACGACAGGAACACGGCCCGCGCGAGCTTGCCGAGCAGCTTGTTCGTCAGCCCGGGGATCGAGTTCTGCTCGCAGATCGCGGTCGGGATCCCGCGCAGCTTCGCCGCGAGCACGACGGGCCCCGACGCGTAGCCGCCGACGCCGACCACCGCGTCGGGCCGGAACTGCTTGACGATGCGGCGCGCCTGCCACAGCGCGCGGGGCAGCCGGAACAGGCCCTTCACCGTGCCGGCCGCGCCGACCGTCTTGAGGCCCGAGACCTCGATGACGTCGAGGTCCCAGCCGAGCTCGGGGAGCACGCGCGCCTCGATGCCGCGGCGGGTGCCGACGAACCTGATCGCGGCGTCGGGCTCTCTCGCGCGTAGCTCCTCGGCGATCGCGACGCCCGGAAACAGGTGTCCGCCGGTGCCGCCACCTGCGATCAGGAGCCTCATGGGGATGCGGTCATAACGCGTACGCGCACGCGTCTCTTCCGCGCCGATGGGTCGCGCTGCGTCGCGGCTCGCGCGGCTGCCTGGCGATCGGGACGGCGGCCGACGTTGAGCAACAGGCCGACGAGGAACATCGTGATCACGAGCGAGCTACCACCGTAGCTGACCAGCGGCAACGTGATGCCCTTGTTCGGCACGATCCCGAGCACGACGCTGACGTTGAACAGCGCCTGAACTCCGAACAGCAGCGTGATGCCGTACGCGAGATAGCCGCCGAACACGTCGCGCGCTCCGAGCGCCGCGCGGATGCCGCGCCAGAGCAGGATCGCGAACAGCACGAGCACGGCCGCGATCCCGAGCCAGCCCAGCTCCTCGCCGATCGGCGCCATGATGAAGTCGTTGTGCGCCTCCGGCATGTAGCCGAGCGTCTGGCGGCCATCGCCGAGCCCGGCGCCGAAGAGGCCGCCCGAGCCGATCGCGAGTCGCGCCTGGACGAACTGGTATGCCTCCTTGTTCGCGAACGCGTCCGGGTTGAAGTAGGCGAGGAAGCGCTGCAGCCGCCACGGCGTGCCGACGACGAGGTGATACGCGACCGGCGCCGCGCCGAGCACGGCGAGCAGGATGTACGAGACCCGCGTGCCGGCCATGAACAGCATGCCGAGCGTGGTCGCGCCGAGCACGACCGAGGAGCCGAGATCCGGCTGCAACAGCAACAGGCCCATCATCACGCCGCACACGACGAGGTGCGGGACGAACCCGACGGTGAACGTCTTCACGCGGTCGGCCTTGCGACCGAGCGAGTACGCCAGGTACATGACGAGCGCGAGCTTCGCGATCTCGACCGGCTGGAACGTCATCGGCCCGAGCGGGATCCAGCGCTTCGCGCCGTTGCGCGCGGGCATCCCGAGCGCGGCCGCGAGACACAGCACGGAGAGCAGCAGCAGCGGGTACGTCCACGCGCGCAGCTTGCGGTAGTCGAGGCGGGCGCCGTGCCACAGCGCGATCCCGCCGACCGTGATGTAGAGGAGCTGACGCTCGAGGAAGTGGGACGAGCTGCCGAACTGGGTCAGCGACTCGGCCGCGGTCGCCGAGTAGATCTCGACGGTGCCGAGTCCGAGCAGGCCGAGCACGGCGGCGAGCAGCAGCAGATCGTAGGGCCGCTCGGGCAGGTGAACGCTGGACTGCTGGCCCGCGACCGACGCCGCGTGGGCTGGACGCGCGGGCTCGGCGCGCTCGCGACGCGCGCGGACTCGCTCGGCCAGACGGCGAAGCACGGACATGGAGTCATCCTCGGACCGTCGCGCGATAGGCGCCAATTTTCGGCCACTTGATTGTCGGCCGCGGCGTGCACCGAGAGATCCGTACCCGCCTCGGCGGGTTTCGTGTTACCTGGCCCACCCAAACCCCCAGGCGGTGGACAAGTGGCAGGTATGAAACGCAACACTCTCCTCGTCCTCCTCGCCGGCGCCAGCGCCGGCGGCTGCGCACCCAAGGCGGGCATGTCCGAAGTGCGCATGATCCACGCGGCGCCGCGCGAGGCCAACTGCAAGCTCGACATGGTCGAGGTCGACATCACGGCCGTCGAGTTCAACCAGAAGTGGGACGTGCTCGGTTACATCACGTTCATGGACGGCGGCCAGCAGGACCCGTTCTCCGAGGACAACAAGAAGCTCGTTCGACCGCGCGCGTGTGCCATGGGTGGCACGTCCGTCGCGATCGCGATCAACGCGACGAACACGAACCAGTTCAATCAACAGGGCAGCGGGATCTCGTACATGGTGCTGCGCCCCAAGGCGTGGGCGCAGACCCCGCAGACGTTCTAGGAGCTTCCAATGAAGGCCTCGCTCGTCCTCGCGACCGCGCTCGTGGCCTGCACCCCCGGCATCTTCCGGGCGCCGGTGCACCAGCCCAACTACTACTCGATCAACCGTGACGGTTCGAAGAGCGACACCTACTCGCGCATCAACGAATGGTCGAGCTACGGCACGCACGCCCTCGGCGCCCAGTCGACGATCGCCGCTGCCTACGAGCAGGCGCAGCACGCACCACCGCCTGACAATCAGGTCGACATCTACAACGCGTCGCTGCCCGCGGGCGTCACCCTCGATCGTGGCACGGTCAAGATCGACAAGGATGCGCCGTACGAGGCTGTCGGTCGGTTCGAGATCGGCTACTGGAAGAGCTCGGCACCGCGCGAGGCGTACGTCGAGCCGGATCTGCATCGCCTCGCCCAGGTCGCGCAGGGCGACACGATCGTCGTCGAGATCCAGCGCTTCGATCATGCGGACGACCGCGTCGAGTACATGGTCGGCCTCGTCCTGCGCAAGCGCGCTGCCTCGCCCGCACCGCCGGCGCTGACCGCCGCGCACGCGCCCGGCCATCGCGCACGTGCGCAGGCGCGCCTCGTGTACAAGGCGCCCGGTGCGGGCTGCCTCGGCGAGGACGACTTCGCCGACGAGGTCTCGGCCAAGCTCGGCTACTCGCCATGGCAGGCGAGCGGGCGGCTCGTACGCACCGAGATCAGCCGCGGCAAGGACGGCTACCTCGCGAAGGTCGCGCTGCCCGGCGCGCCACCGAAGTCGCTCACGGCGAGGAGCTGCAGAGCCGTGGTCGATGCCGCCGTCATGGTCGTGGTCGTCGAGCTCGACGGCCGCGCAGGACCGACCGCCGCGGCGACGCCGCACTGAGCCAAGGCGTGTTCGAGGCATCGCACGTCGAACGCGTCATCCGGCACCTCGTGCGGTTCGGCTCGTCGCGCGCGGACGCCGAGGATCTGGCGCAGGAGGCGCTCGTGATCGCCTGGCGCAAGCGAGGCGAGCTCGACGAGAGTCGTCCGCTCGATGCCTGGCTCTACAGCATCGCCCGCAACGTCCATCGCAACCACGCGCGCAGCCAGCGCCGCCGTCCGATGACCGACGAGCTCCCCACCACGGCCAGCGGCCTCGAGCCCGCCGCCGATGTGCGCGATCTCGCCGATGTCGTCGCGTTCCGCGATGCGCTGGGCGCATTGCCCGAGGCACAGCAGGACATCGTGATCCTGCACGAGCTCGAGGAGTACACGCTCAAGGAGACGGCGCAGCTCCTCGCGATCCCGTTCGACACCGCGAAGGATCGCCTGCGTCGCGCGCGCGAGCAGCTACGCGGTCACGTGCACGGCGAGCTCCCGCTCGCCGCCGCGAAGGAGCGCCGCTCGGCCGCGCAGGTCGCGAAGGCGGCTGCCCCGGCGGTCCTCGTCGGCGTGCTCGGCGCCGTCTCGCGCAGCGCCGCCGCCGCGGGTGCCGGTGCCGCTTCATCCGGCGGAGCCGCTGTGGCGCGCGCGTCGAGTGCGGCGTTCGGCTCGAAGCTCGTGCTCGTCGGTGTTCTCGGGACCGGCATCGCGCTCGGTGTCGCCGCCGATCGACTGATCGCGCGCGGCGAGCCTCGCGCTGCAAGCTCGTCGCGCCTGGCTGCAACCCACGAGGCCAGCGAGCCCGTCGCGAGCGTCGCGGACGCCGGCCTCGCTGCCGACGCCCCGGCCGCGCCGGTGCTCGACGCCGCGCATGCGTCGCGGGCCGCGTCACTGCCGGTGCCGACCACCGGCACCGCGAGCAATCCCGAAGCACTGCTGATCGAACGTGCTCGCGTCGCGCTTCGCCGCGGCACGCCCGACGAGGCGTTGCGCACGCTCATGAGTCACGAGCGGCGCTTCCCCGACGGGCAGCTCGCCGAGGAGCGAGACGTGCTGCTCGTCGAGGCCTACCTCGCTGATGGCAACCTGAAGCTCGCGCGCGAGCGCCTCGATCACTACAACGCGGCGTATCCGAATGGACTGCACGGCCAGCGCGCGGCCGATGCGGCGGCCGAGCTGGCGCATCGCAGCCCACCCTGACCGAGATCTCGGCGTTCAGCCATCGAGGCGCGTCGCGCCGACCGCGCTGACCGCCTCGCGGAACACCCGGCCGCGGTGGCCGAAGTTGTCGAACATGTCGTAGCTCGCGCACGCGGGCGACAGCACGACGGCATCGCCCGCGCTGCACAGCTCGGTCGCGCGGCGGACGGCGTCGTGCATGTCGGTCGCGTCGAGCACCGGGTAGGTGACGCCGTGGGCGGCGGCGGCCTCGCGGATCAGCGGCCCGGCCTTGCCGATCAGCACGATGCCCTTGCAGGTGCCATCGAGCGCCTCGAGCATCGGCGCGTAGGATCCCCCCTTGTCGACGCCGCCGGCGATCAGGACGAGCGGCCGCGGGAAGCCACGCACCGACGCGGCGACCGAGGCGACGTTCGTGCCCTTGCTGTCGTCGTAGAAGTAGATGTCGCCGCGCTCGCCGACCAGCTCCATGCGGTGCGGCAGCGGCCGGTACGCGCGGGCGCCGGCACGGACGGCGTCGGGGGGCAGGCCGAGCGTGCGCGTCGCGAGGTACGCGCACATCGCGTTCTCCATGTTGTGGTTGCCGACGATGACCAGGTCGTCCATCGGGTAGTGCTCGTCGCCGGCGGGCAGGCGCAGCACGAGGTCCCGGCCGGCGAGGAACGCGCCGCGGGCACCCGGCGGCGGCTCCGCGCCCTTTCGCGAGTCGAACGTGTAGAGCTGGCTCGCGATGCCCGAGGTCTCCTTCATCGTCCATGGATCGGCGGCGTTCGCGATCGCGACGTCGCCGGGCGTCTGCCAGTCCCAGATCCGCCCCTTCATCTCGGCGTAGCGCTCCATCGTGCCGAACCGATCGAGGTGATCCTCGGTGACGTTGGTCAGCACGCCGGCGTGGGCGCGGAACGTGGTGCAGTTCTCGAGCATGAACGCGGCGACCTCGGCGACGATCCAGCCGCCCGGGCAGTTGGCCGGGTGATCGACGGCGTCGATCAGCGGCATGTTGCCGAGGTTGCCGCCGCAGAACGTCGGCCGCCCGGACTGCTCGCACAGCGTGCCGGTCAGCGCCGTGGTCGTCGACTTCCCGTTCGTGCCGGTGATCGCGATCAGGGTCGGGCCGGGCCGATCATGGAGCGGGGCGGATTCACTCCGACCCGCGGGGAAGAGGTAGCGATACGCGAGCTCGATCTCGGCGATCACCTCGACGCCGGCGCGGCGAGCCGCGACCATCTCGGGCAGCGCCGGCACGCCGGGCGACACCACGACGAGATCCGCCGAGGTGAACGTCGCCTCGTCGTGGCCGCCGAGCTGCCAGGTGACCGGCACGCCGTCCAGCATGCGCATCTTGTCGGCGAGCCGGTCGGCGGGCTTGCCGTCGGTGACGATCACGCGCGCGCCGCGGCGAGCACAGAACTTCGCGACCGCGACACCGGTCAGCGCGAGCCCGACGACGACGACCTGCTTGCCCTGGAGGTCCATGCGGTCACCTCATCTTCAAGGTGCCGAGCGCGAACAGCGCGAGCAGCGCGGAGACCAGCCAGAACCGCACGATGATCTTGGGCTCGTCCCAGCCGATCTTCTCGTAGTGGTGGTGGATCGGCGCCATCGCGAACACGCGCTTGCCGACCACCTTGCCGTTCTCGACGCGCTTGGTCGCCTTGAACACGCCGGTCTGGATGATCACCGACAGCGCCTCGACGACGAACAGGCCGCCGACGATCAGCAGCACGAGCTCGTTCTTGGTCAGCACCGCGAGCATGCCGATCGCACCGCCGAGGCCGAGCGCGCCGACGTCGCCCATGAAGACCTGCGCGGGGTACGCGTTGTACCAGAGGAAGCCGATGCCGCTGCCGAACAGTGCGGCCGCGAAGATCGCGAGCTCCTCGGCACCGGGGATGTGCGCGACGTGGAGGTACTGCGCGATCGTGACCGGGCCCTGGGCGCCGATGATCGTGGTCGACACGCCGGCGATGTAGGCCATGATCAGGAACACGCCCGCGTTCATGATCGAGGGACCGATCGCGAGGCCGTCGAGGCCATCGGTGAGGTTCACCGCATTCGCGGTACCGACGACGACGAACGCGCCGAACACCGCGTATGCCCAGGCGGGAATCGAGAGGCCCTGCTCGTAGAAGTTCGTGAACGGCAGCTGGATGTGCAGCCGCACGTCGTCGCTCATCACGTTCGAGTAGAAGAGGTACGCCATCGCGGCACCTGCGATGCCGAACTCGAGCAGCAGGCGCAGCTTGCCGGGCAGGCCGGCCTTGTTCTTCTTCGCGAGCTTCGCGTAGTCGTCGGCGAAGCCGATCGCGCCGAACGCGATCGTCACCGACATCGCGAGCCACACGAGCTGGCTGCGCAGGTCGCACCACAGCAGCGTCGACACCGCGAGGCAGAACAGGATCAGCGAGCCGCCCATCGTCGGCGTGCCCGCCTTCTTCTTGTGCGTCGCCGGACCGTCCTCCCGGATCTGCTCGCCGATCTGGCGCGACTTGAGCCGCGCGATGAACCACGGGCCGATCAGGAACGACAGCAGGAGCGCGGTGATCGCGGCGCACAGGATGCGGGTCGAGGGATAGCGAAAGACCCGGAGCCAGCCGATCGAGTCACCGAGCGCTCCGTAGAACAGATGGAACAACATCTACGGCGTCTGCTCCTTCATCTCGTCGAGGACCCGCTCGAGCTTCATGCCGCGCGAGGCCTTGAGCAGGATCCAGCCACCCGCCTCGGTGCGGGCGAGTGCGCGCTCGGCGGCGGCGGCCGGAGTCGCGGCCAGCTCGGCCGTATCGCCCGCGGCGTCGACGACGTGCCTGGCGAGGTCGCCCACGCCGATCACGCCGATGCCGAGCCGTGTCGCGAGCTCGCCGATCTCGCGGTGCGCGCCCACTGCGTGCGCGCCGAGCTCGAGCATGTCGCCGACGACGGCGATCGCCGGGACCCCGCGCGCGCGTTCGGCGAGCGAGTGAAGCGCGGCCGTCATCGACGCCGGGTTCGCGTTGTAGCAGTCGACGATCACCTTGCGGCCACCGAGCTCGATGACCTCGCCGCGCATCGCGACCGGCAACGCGCGGGAGAGTCCGGCGAGTGCCTGCGAGACCGAGGCGCCGGCGGCATGCGCGGCGGCGAGCGCGGCGCACGCGTCGAGCGCGGCGTGCTTGCCGACCAGCTGGAGCTTCAGCTCGTGCTTGTCGCCGAACACGTCCAGCTCGACGATGGCGCCGGCGTCGGTCGGTCGGTACGCGACGAGCCGGACGTCGGCTTCCGTGTCACCAAACGTCACGTGGCGCGCCGTGGGCTGGTGCTGGCGCGCCCAGTACTCGAGCCGCGCATCGCCCGCCGGCAACACGACGGTGCCGCCCGGGCGCAGGCCGAGCCAGATCTCCGCCTTGGCCTGGGCGATCGCGTCGGTCGAGCCCAGCAGCTCGATGTGCGCGGTTCCCGCGTTGACCACGACCGCGACGTCGGGCTCGGCGATCTTCGTCAGGTACTCGATCTGGCCGAGCCCGCGCATGCCCATCTCGACCACACCGAACTGGTGGAACAGGCGCAACCCGAGCAGCGTGAGCGGCAGCCCGGTCTCGTTGTTGAGCGAGCCCTCGGCCGCGTGCGTCGTGCCCGCCATCGCGAGCGCGCAGCGGGCCAGCTCCTTCGTCGTCGTCTTGCCGGCCGAGCCAGTGATCGCGATCAGCCGGCGCGAGTCGTCCGCCCAGGCGCGCCGGTGCGCACGCGCGATCTTGCCGAGCGCGATCCGCGTGTCCTCGACGACGATCGCGGCGCTGCGCAGGTCGCGCAGCTCGGGGGCGAGCAGCTCCGGCGCGGCGGCAGGCGCCCACCGGTTGCCGTCGCGGTCGACCATCACGGCGGTCGCGCCGGCCTTGACCGCATCGAGGCAGAACCGGTGGCCGTCGTGGGTCTCGCCGCGGATCGCGACGTACAGCGCGCCCGGCGCGACGCTCCGGCTGTCGATCACGATGCGATCGGACATCAGCGTGCCGTCGCCGAGCAGCTCGCCGCCCGCATCGCGCGCGAGGCCGGCGATCAGGCGCTGCTCGCGCTCGCCAGCGGCGGTCACGGCCTCCTCGCGGTCGTCGAAGTGGATCTTCTTCGTGCCGAGGATCTGGTAGTCCTCGTGGCCCTTGCCGGCGATCACGACGACGTCGCCGGGTGTCGCCTCGGCGATCGCGGCGCGGATCGCGGTGCGGCGATCGACGTCGACGAAGAACGGCCGCGGCACGGCGGGCAGGATCTGGTCGATGATCGTGCGCGGATCCTCGGTGCGCGGGTTGTCGCTGGTGACGACCGCGAGATCCGCGAGCTCGGCGACCGCGGCGCCCATCGTCGGCCGCTTGGTCGGATCGCGGTCGCCGCCACAGCCGAACACGCAGATCAGGCGCCGCCGCGTCAGCGGGCGCAGCGCGGTGAGCACGTTGCGCAGCGCGTCCGGCGTGTGTGCGTAGTCGACGAGGATGTCGAGGTCGGCGGCGTTCGCGACGCGCTCGACGCGGCCGGGCACGCCCGCCAGCGCGGCGATCCCTGCGGCGATCGCGTCGTGCGGGACCTTCAGCGCCTCGGCGATGCCGACGGCGAGCGCGAGGTTCGCGACGTTGTACTGGCCGATCAGCGGCCGGGCCTCGAGCGCGACCTCGCCGGTCGGGGTCGCGAGCGTCGCGTGGATGCCCTTGACGGTCGACTCCTGGAACACGACGCGGACGTCGGCGAGCCGGCCCTCCACGGAGACGCGTGAGGTCGCGGCGCGGCGCGGATCGACGGCGCCGGCCATGTCCTCGCCGTACCCATCGTCGACGTTGACCACCGCGGTGCCGCCGGCGGCGAGGTGATCGGCGAACAGGCGCTGCTTCGCGTCGCGGTACGCCTCCATCGTGCCGTGCACGTCGAGGTGGTCCTGCGTGAGGTTCGAGAACGCGGCGATCGCGAAGTCGACCCCGGCGAGCCGGTCCATCACGAGCGCGGCCGACGAGACCTCCATGACGACGTGCGTGCAGCCGGCCTGCTTCATCGCCGCGAACGTGGCGTGCAGCACCTGCGGCGTCGGCGTCGTGTACGGCGCATCGACGGTCTTGCCGCCCCAGCGATACGACACGGTGCCGATCACGCCCGGCTTGTGACCAGCCGCGGCGAGGATGCTCTCGACGAGGTATGTCGTCGTCGTCTTGCCATTCGTGCCGGTGATGCCGATCAGCGTCATCGCGGCGGACGGGTTGCCGAGCGAGCGGGCGACGAGCCAGCCCAGCGCCTTGCTGGTCGACGGCACGACGACCTGCGGGACCTTCACGTCCAGCTCGTGCTCGACGACGATCGCGGCGGCGCCCTTGTCGATCGCGGCGGTGACGAAGGCGTGGCCGTCGCTGCGCAGTCCCTTGACCGCGACGAACACGTCACCGCGCTCGACCGCGCGCGAGTCCTCGCGGACGGCACGGGTCTCGACCTCGCCGTCGCCGATCAGGCGTCCGCCGGCCAGGCCGTCGATGAGCTGCCGCAGCTTCATGTGGATCGAACGCGCAGCGTCCCCGATTTCGTGCAGCAAAACAAGGGAGGCTAGTGGACCGAAATACTCCGAGCGTCGTCGGAAAATCGCAGCTTCACGCGGCCGGTTTTCGTCGTCGGGCCGGGCGCTGGATCCTGCTCGATCGCGCGGCCGGTGCCGGTGATCTCGAGATCGAGGTGGAGCTTGCGCGCCTCGTCGAGCGCGCGGCCAACGCCCATGCCCCGGAAGTCGGGGATCAGGATGGCGGCCGGGTCGGGCTCGGGCTCGGGCTCGGGCTCGGGCTCGGGCTCGGGCTTCGCCGCCTTCGCCGCCCTGGCCGGCTTCGCGGGCTTCGCGACGATCGGCCGGCCGCGCGCGTCGACCGGAACGATCGCCTCGCCGGGCACGCCGAGGTAGCGCAGGGTCTCGCTCGCCACGCGCGCGAACACCGGGCCCGAGACCTGGCCACCGAAGTACTCGCGGCCGGCCGGCTCGTCAATCATCACGACGATCGCGAGCCGCGGGTTGTCGATCGGCGCGAGCCCCGCGAACGAGGCCAGGTACTTGCGCGCGTAGGAGCGCAGCACCGGATCGTACTTGTGCGCGGTGCCGGTCTTGCCGCCGCAGCGAAATCCCGGCACGACGAGCGCGTGGGCCGTGCCCTGAGGCATGTCCTCGCTCTCGGCCTTCTCGAACACCGAGGCGAGCATCGCGATCATCTCGGCCGCGTGCTTCGGTGACACCATCTGCCGCGGCTCGGCGTGGCCGCGGTACAGCACCGTGCCGTCGGCATCGACCACGTCCTCGACGATGTGCGGTGCCCGGTAGACGCCGCCGTTGCCGATCGCGGCGAGCGCGGTCGCGATCTGCAGCGGCGTCACCGTCAGGCCGTAGCCGTAGGCGATCGTCGCGAGCTCGCCCTCGCGCCACGTCGAGCCGTCGCGCAGCATGCCCTTCTGCTCGCCGGGCAGCTCGATGCCGGTCTCGGCGCCGAAGCCGAACTTCTTGAGATACGCGTAGAGCTTCTCGCGACCGAGCTTGATCGCGATCTTCGCGGCGCCGATGTTCGACGACACCTTCACGATGTCGTGAACGGTCAAGTACGGGTACACGTGCGTGTCGGTGATCGGGCGCGGCCGGCCATGCGGCTTGAAGCCGGCCCCGATCGTGAACCCGGTCTTCGGCGTGACCGTGCCCTCCTCGAGGGCGGCGATCACGCTGAACACCTTCATCACCGACCCCGCCTCGTACGAGTCGGTGACCGCCCGGTTGCGCGCGCCGTGCACGCTGCCGGCGTTCGGATCGTAGGTCGGGTAGCTCGCCATCGCGAGCACCTTGCTCGTCGCGACGTCGAGCACGACCACCACGCCACTCTTCGCCTCGTTCACGGTCACGGCCTCGGCGAGCGCCTCGTCGGCGATCGCCTGGATGCTGCGGTCGAGCGTCAGCCGCACGCGCGCACCCGGTTCGGGCGGCGCGAGATCGGCGGCGAGCATCTTGCGGCCATGCGCGTCGCGCAGCGCCCGTGCAGTGCCGCGCTTGCCGACCAGCAGATCGTTCATCGCGAGCTCGATGCCGTCGAGGCCCTTGCCGTCGATGTCGGCGCGGCCGATCACCGGGCCGGCGACCGACTTCGCGGGGTACCAGCGGCGCGGCTCGCTCGTCACCTCGATGCCGGGCAGCTTCGCCGCGCGCACGGCCTTCGCGACATCCGGTGTGACGTGGCGATCGATCCACACGAAGTGGCGATCGCCCGCGAGCCTGCTCTCGAGCGTGCCCGCATCGCCGCCGATCAGCGTCGCCAGCTTCTCGGCCGTCGCCGTGAGGTCGTGCACCTCGCGCGGGTTCGCCCAGATCGAGTCCGCGTCCGCGGTGATCGCGAGCGGCCGGCCGTGCGTGTCGATCACCTCGCCGCGCGGCGCCGGGATGTCGAGCCGCATCGCGTGCTGGCGCTCCGCGAGCTCCTTGTAGTGCGCGCCGTCATCGACCTGCAGTGCCCACGCCTTGACGGCGGCGCCGCCGAGGCCGAGCGTGATGATCGCGCTCGCGAGATACGCGCGCAGCCGCGCGGGGCGCGCGGACCACGACAGCGGCTTGCTCGCGGCGGTCATTGCGCGGCGATCTTCTTGCGGTTCGGCACGCCGATGATGCGAATCTTGTCGGGCGCGACCGTCGTCATGCCGAGCTGGGTGGCGAGCCGCCGGATCCGCTCCGGCGCGGTGAGCGTCGCGAGCTCGACCTCGAGCCGGCGCTGGATCTCGCGCTGGTGGCGGACGTGCTGCGTCTCGCGCTCGAGCTGATAGCCGAGCCGGAGCACGTCGTGCTGGCGCGACACGCGCACGATGCCGAGGCCGGTCACCATGCACGCCGCGATCACCATCGTGATCACGAGCGAGCGAACCGGGGCTGCTGCCTCTGCACGCTTGAAGAGTCGGTACACGGAAGCCGCCGCAGAGGTCGTCATCTCACGTCGGTCCACTACAGCCCCGCGCGATCGCAGGGGCAAATTTCAGGCGCGATACTCCCGCCGAAATCGCCAGTCGCGACAAAGGACTGCACACAAGTACAGGACGCCGGCGTCAGCGTCGCGCGGGCACGTTCGGTGCCGCTGTCCGCATGCACGCGCGCAGTCGCGCCGAGCGAGAGCGCGGGTTCGCCGCGATCTCGTCGTCGGTGGCGAACACGGCCTTCTTCGTCAGCAGCTCGACGACAGGCTCGACGCGCTCGCCCGCCTCGGCGGCGAGCCTCGACGGCAGCGACGACGTCCACGTCAGATCGCGGAACGCGTTCTTCACCAGCCGGTCCTCGAGCGAGTGAAAGCTGATGATCGCGCAGCGGCCGCCGGGCGCGAGCAGATCGGGGAACGCGGCGAGGAAGCGCGACAGCTGATCGAGCTCGGCGTTCACCGCGATGCGCAGCGCCTGGAACGTGCGCGTCGCCGGATGGATCTTCGACTTGCGCTGCTCCATCACCGGGATGCCCTGCGCGACGACCGCCGCGAGATCGGTCGTGGTCACGATCCGATCCTCGTCGATCGCCTGCTTGATGAGACGCGCGATCCGCCTCGCGTGGCGCTCCTCGCCGAGCTCGCCGATAATGGTGGCGAGCTCGTCGGTCTCGATCGTGCGCAAGAGCTCGAGCGCGGTGTGGCCGCGGGTCGGATCCATCCGCATGTCGAGCGGCCCCTCGCGGGTGAACGAGAACCCGCGCTCGGCGCGATCGAGCTGCGGCGACGAGACGCCGAGGTCGGCGAGGAAGCCGTCCACCTTGGCGATGCCGAGCTCTGCGAGGATCTCGCGCACGTCGCCGAGCTCGGCATGGACCAGGGTCACGCCCTCGCCGAGCCTCTCTCGGGCCGCTGCCAGCGCCGCCGGATCTCGATCGATACCGACCAGTCGGCCGGTCGGCCCGAGCGCCGCGGCGATCGCGCTGGCGTGGCCTGCGCCCCCCACCGTGCAATCGACATAAACGCCGTCTTCTCGCGGGGATAGGTACTGGAGCACCTCGCCGAGTAGGACCGACGCGTGCGCGAAGTCGGGCACGTGGCGTTGGTACCACGCAGGTGACGCAAGCTTGCAGAAATCTTGCGATTGATTCGCAACTGATGTGCAGTTACGTGTAAGGAAGTGTGACCCCGTTTGCTTGACGATCCGGATGGCGTCTCGTAGACTCCACCGGTTCGCGGGAATAGGATAACTGTGCTCAGGTACAAAGAAACCGAGGACATTGACGCGCGCTTCAGCGAGGTCGAACGCACCGTCACGGCGTGGCGGCAAGCGATCGTCACCGCGAATCAGGTCGCGCGCCAAGAGTTCAACAACCGCCTTCGCATCTCGCTCATCCACCACGATGCGGCGCTCGAGGGCGAGGTCCTGAGCTACAGCGAGATCAAGGCCGCTGTCGATCCGAGCATCATCAGCGATCCGTCGCTGATCCCCTCGTACGAGGAGATCAGGCGGTTCGATGACTCGTGTAACTACGCGGCCGAGTCGGCGGCGAAGAAGAAGCCGTTCAAGCTCGACACGATCCGCGAGATCTATTCGATCCTCGCGCCCGACGAGAAGGCGAAGGGGCTCCCGTTCCGCAAGGAGAACCCGCTCCACCGCCTCTACTATCACGACATCGCGCCGCCCGAGAAGATCGTGCCCGCGGTGCGCAAGCTCGGCGAGTGGATCGATGATCCGACGACGAAGCACCTGCACGTGATCGAGAAGGTCGCGTCGCTGCACTCCAAGTTCATGGCGATCTTCCCGTGGGCGAAGGAGAGCGGCCGCACGATCCGCATCGC
>DAIRFU010000002.1:0-16093 GCA_036794935.1 Kofleriaceae bacterium
GCCCTGCTCGCCCTCGTGTGCGCGACCGCGGCCGCCGGCCCGCTGCAGCTCCGGCTCACCCACGAGCCGGCACCGCGCAACCTGCACATGCGCCCGCGCACCGCGGCGGTCACCAGGCCCGAGCCCGCCGTGCCGCCGGAGGCGCGTGAGACCAGCGCGGCGGCGAAGGCGGCGGCGAGTACGCCGGCGAGCGATGACGGCGAGCTCGCCCAGATCCGCGATCTGCGGCGCCCGCTGTCGGTGCGCTTCAACCTCGGCTACGTCGTCGACGGCACCGCGCTGACCGGCAAGCCGAACCTGAACCAGCAGCCGGTCGGCTCGTACGAGTTCGCCCAGCTGCGCGCCTACGCGCTCGGCGAGGGGTACTTCAGCTCGCGAGGCGTCGCGCTGCCGAGCCTGTCCACGTACTTCGCGGCGCGCTTCCAGCTCATGCGCCGCACGCTGTCGGCCGATCCGGGCGATCCGCTGGGCAAGCGCGTCGAGGTCGCGCCGCCGATCGCGAACTGGTTCGATCGCAGTGGCTTCGAGCTGCGCTCCGGCTGGGCGGAGGTCGCCGACTTCTTGCCGAGCAAGAGCCTCGCGCCGATCCGGCTGCGCGCCGGCAACCAGTACGTGTATGGCCCGTGGATGCTGCACATGACCGGCGTCGTGGCCGCATGGGAGGGCAAGCTGATCCGCGGCAGCGTCTACGCGGGCAGCCGCGTCCCCGACTACACGCTCAGAAACCCACTCGCCGACAAGAACCGCTCCGCGATCGGCGGCTCGTCGCTGCGCGTCGACTTCCGTCATCTGAAGACGCCGGTCCCGTTCGCGATCAGCGGCGAGTTCCTCGGCTTCACCGCGGTCGGCGCGACCGAGAACGACGCCTCCAATCACAGCCTGATCCAGCTCGACTGGCGGCCGGGCAAGGACTTCGCGCTGATCGGCCGCGTGCGCACTCTCGACGGCGACCTCGCGAACGAGCACGTACAGCTGCGCAGCCGCTACAAGCAGGTGACGAACCTCGTGTTCGACATCTCGCACCGTCGCAGCACCGACTGGCGCTGGGATCCGTCGGTGACCCAGCCGGACGTGCTCGAGAGCAAGCGCTACCTCGATCTCGGGCCGGTGCTGCCGCAGCTGCTCGTATCCGGCCGCGCCGGCACGCTGATCAAGGAGAACGTCGACGTGCTGGTGCGCGGTGCCTACGCGCGCGATCTCGTCGAGACCAACATCGCGCGCAACACGTTCGCGGCGAGCTACTTCGAGCTTGGTGGCGGGCTCGAGGTCCGGCTGCGCCGCACGATCGGGCTGGGGCTCAACGGCTTGACCCGCCAGACCCAGCGCTACGACACGGTCGATCGCCAGATCCCCGACCTGCCGAACCAGATCGATCCGCTGCCGCGCCAGTTCGGGCCGGAGCTCGGCGAGCGCGGCTTCACCGAGCTCGGCACGACGCTGCGGATGTCACTCGGCGCACGGCGGTTCTCGGCACTCGTCGAGGTCTACGGCCGCCGCACCCGGTACGCGCTGACCTACTGCTCCGCGCTGCGCGGCACCACCGTCGACCCGAACTGCATGTCCGCGCTCGACACCGGGATCCAGTCGCAGACCTATCGCGGCGGCGGCCGCGTGACCGTGGACGCGTGGATCGGCTCGCGGCTGCGCCTGTTCGCGAGCTACGAGCTATCGAGCCGGCTCGATCTCCAGCCCGAGATCTACGGGTTCAAGAGCCTGCGGCTCATGATGGAGGGCGTGTACTGATGCGCGTCCTGCTGCTCGTCGCGCTGGTCGCGAGCCTCGCCGGCTTCGATCACATCGTCCACGAGCGCGACCTCGACGTGAAGGGCCTCGGGGTGTTGCCCTGCGCGCGCTGCCACGCCGAGAGCCGCGGCAAGCTCGTCGGTAAACCGGGTCACGCCGCGTGCTTCGGTGCGTGTCACGGCGATGCCCCAGCGCGGCCGCGACGAGGCACGAAGCTCGTACTCGGCGAGAATGCCGAGGTGTGCACGAGCTGTCACGATACGGCCGTACTCGCTCGCCCGTTCACCGGCAAGCTCCCGGTGCGCTACCCGCCCTATCGCGCGGAGCCGGACTTCAACGTCGCGTTCGGGCACCAGCAGCACGCGCCCGTCGCCTGCGCGCAGTGTCATGATGTGCGCGGCAAGCCGGCGCGATCGGCGCCCCACCAGCGCTGCCTCGGCTGCCATAACGGCTCGGGCGCGAAAGGGCGCGGCCCGTCGATGGCGGTGTGTGCCGGCTGCCACCCGCGCGCGGTCGGTGATCCGCAGCCGCCCGAGCTCGCGCAGGTGAACGACTCGGTGACCGCGACGTTCTCCCACTCACGTCATGCCGCGCGCGGCGGCGCCGGCAAGGACTGCGCGACCTGTCACGCCGCGATCCGCGGCACCAATGACAGCGAGCTGCCGCGGCCCAGGCAGGACGATTGCGCGGCCGGCGGCTGCCACGACGGCAAGGCCGCGTTCGCGACGACCGAGGCGTGCACGCGCTGCCACGATCGCGCTCCCGCGAGGTTCGAGGTCGCGCGGCCGACCGCGCGGTTCACGCACACCGGCGTGCACGAGGACGCGGTTCACGCGCGCGCGTGTAACGCGTGTCATCCGCTCAGCCCGCGCGGCGAGATCGAGATCGCCGGCCACGCCGCATGCAGCGAGTGCCACGCGAAGGACTTCGGCGCCCGTACGCCGGTGATCTGCGGCGCCTGCCACAACGCGACCGAGCCGTGGCGCAAGCTCGTCGCCGACCGCGCGCTTCCCGATCGCACCGAGTTCGGCGCGATGCTCGATCACGACAAGCACCGCCAGGCGTGCACGACCTGCCACACGCTGCGCACGCCTGCATCGCAGCTCCGCACACCGCGCGGCCACGCCGCGTGCCTCGGCCAGGGCTGCCACGCGAACCAGACCGGTCCGGCACCTCGCTTCGAGACCTGCGACGGCTGCCACCGGATCGGGCTCGCCGCCGAGCGCGAGGCCGCACGCCTCGCCGCACCGTGGTCGGTGCGCCACGCGTTCGATCACGCGACCCACCGCCGCACGCCCGATGACAAGGAGCTCGCGTGCACCGCGTGTCACGTCGCACTCGGTGGCAGCGTGCTCGCACTGCCGACCCCCAAGAAGCCGGCATGCCTGCCCTGCCACGACACCGGCAAGACCGCATTCAAGCTCACCGGCACCACGTGCAAGCGCTGCCACGAGCGTACCGGTGCGAGCCAGGCAGGCGCGTTGTGATGCCGCGCTGGCAGCGCGCGTACGTGATCGCGATGTGCGCGATCATCGCCGGCGCATTCGCCTACACCGCGTGCGACTGGGGCCAGTGGCCGCGCCTGACATACCAGCCGCTGACCGGCGCGGTGATGATGAAGGCGCCGCCGACGATCGTGACCATCAACTACCTCGGCACCGTCGCGTGGGGGCTCGGCGGAGCGGCGGTCGGCGCGATCGTCGGGTTCACGCTGTGCGCGGTGACACGCCGGCCGTGGTCCGAGCGTGCGCTCCAGCTGTTCGGCGCCTGGGCGATCACGGGCGCGCTCCTGGCGGGCTGCTACTACACGTGGAACCTGTGGCCGTGGTGATGGCGGGCCTGTAAGCGGCACGCGTGGACCGCGTTGAACCGGCGTATGACGAAGGTCGCCGCCGCGCTGCTCCTCGCTGCCTCCACCGCCTCGGCACAGAACCTGGTCGCGACCGACACCGTCGACCACGAGAGCGCACCGCGCGTCGTCGACGGCCGGCTCGGCATGCTGCTCGGTGGCTCCGACGTCGGAGATGCCGATGGCTTCTCGCTCGGCATCTCGGGTGCGCTCGGCTACCGCATCGGCGATGTCACGCTGCGTGGGCTCGTCGACCACTACCGGGTTGGCGACGGTGGCGGTGAGCTGCTCGATCGCAAGGGCCGCGCGACCCGGCTCGGCGGCGCGCTGCGCTACTCGTTCGCGAACACCGGCCACGACGCGAAGCTCGATGTCGATTTCTGGGGCGAGCTCGGCGCCGGCTACGAGCACGTGGCGTGGCGCGGCGGCGGCGTGCTCGATCGGCCGAGCGGCGAGCTCGCGTTCGGCCTCGACGTCGGCGGCCGCAGCGAAGCGAACGCGCGCGGCGACCGCCGCGAGATCGGTTACTTCATGGCATTCCGCAGCCTGGTCGCGCAGGGGCCCGAGATGGCGGGGGTGATGGCGACGTGCAGCGGACCGTGCTCGGAGGCGACCAAGCCGCCGCGCACCGACGTTTCGATGTTCTTCGAGCTCGGCGTGCACTGGGGCCGCTGAGCCAACCGAAAGGATCCGGACATGATGCTCTCTCGTGGAGTGCTGCGGCACTCGTCGCTACCCGTGTGTCTCGCGCTCGCTGCCTGCGGCTTTGGCGGCTCGCAGAAGGCCGCCGCGCCCGCGTACGGCGGCGCACCCGGCGCGGCCGGCGCGCCCGCGTACGACGCGCCCGCGCCGTCGGCGTACCAGGCCTCGTCGTCGGTTCAGCCCGCACACGCGGCCGAGGTGCCGATCGCCGAGGCGCAGCCGGCGCCCGAGAGGCCCGGGCTCGGCACGACATTCGGCGAGCAGGTCTACGCACCGATCAGCTTCGCGCCGTTCACCCGCGCGTCGGCGCAGCCATGGGCCGAGGTGCTCCTTCACTACAACGACGCCGACGGCGTCGCCGCGCACGCCGCGTATCTCGGCACCCGGCCGCAGCCGCTCGAGGTCTATGCCGGCGATGGCTCGATCGCGGTCGCGCTCACCGACGAGTCCGGCCGCACGCTGCCCGGGCTGGAGGCAAACGGCCGCACGCTGATCGTCGGCGCGGACGGCCAGCGCTACAAGATCGTGGTGCGCAACGCGACGACCGCGCGCTTCGAGGTGATCGCCTCGGTCGACGGCCTCGACGTGATCGACGGCAAGCCCGCCGATCCGGACCGCCGCGGCTACATCGTCGACCCGCACGACACGCTCGTGATCGACGGCTTCCGCACCTCGGACGCGAACGTCGCCGCGTTCCGGTTTGGCCGGGTCGCCGATTCGTACGCGGCGCAGACCTCGGGCGATCGCAACGTCGGTGTGGTCGGGCTGGCGATCTTCGCGGAACGCGGCGCCGAGTGGACTCCCGCGGAGCTGCAACGCCGCGATACCGCGAATCCGTTCCCATCGCGCGGCTACGCGATGCCTCCGCGCTGACGCGTCGTGCTAGCGTTCGCGTCGGAGTGGGGACGTACTCCGGCAATTTCAAGGCGGGCGACCGTCTCGGCACGTACGAGATCATTCGCGGGCTCGCGACCGGCGGCATGGCCGCGATCTACCTCGCCCGCATCTCGGGCACGGCCGGCTTCGAGAAGCTGGTGGTCCTCAAGTGCATCCTGCCGTCGCTCGCGAGCGATGCGAGCTTCGTCCGCATGTTCCTCGACGAGGCGCAGCTCGCCGCCACGCTGCGCCACTCGAACATCGCCGACGTGTTCGACGTCGGGGTCGCCGACGGCACCTACTTCTTCGCGATGGAGTACGTGCGCGGTCAGAACGCGCGTGCCGTGCGCATCGAGGCCAGGCAGCGTCAGCTGCCCCTCCCGCTCGAGGTCTCGCTCGCGATCGTCGCCGGCACGGCCGCCGCGCTCGGCTACGCACACGCGCGGACCGGGCCCCAGGGGCCTCTCCAGCTCGTTCACCGCGACGTGTCGCCGAGCAACGTGCTCGTCGGCTACGAGGGCGCGGTCAAGCTCGTCGACTTCGGCATCGCGCGCGCGAACCTGCGCCGGGGCGTGCGAACCCGCACCGGGATCCGCCGCGGCAAGGCGCCGTACCTGTCGCCCGAGCAGTGCCGCGGCGAGCCGATCGACAAGCGCACCGATCTGTTCTCGGTCGGCACGATGCTGTACGAGCTGACGGCCGGCCAGCGCCCATTTCTCGGCCACAGTGACTTCGAGGTGATGGAGGCGATCGTCACCTGCGAGGTGGTGCCGCCGTCGATCCTCGTCGCCGACTACCCGCGCGAGCTCGAGCTCGTCGTGATGCGCCTGCTCGCGCGCTCGCCGGACGATCGATACCAGGATGCCGCCGAGTTGCTCGAGGATCTCGAGGCGTTCGTCGCCGCGCGCGGCATGCTGACCTCGGCGCACGTGATCGCTCGCTACATGCGCGAGCTGTTCGGCGACCAGACGACCGCGAAGTTCGAGCGCGACACGATCACCGACTTCGGCGTACCGCTCGATGCCGCGGAGCCGCCTCCCGCGCGTCCGGATCCGGAACCCGCGGATGAGGAGCCGACGACGGCGTTCAGGCGCGCCGACCAGCTCTGGACATCCGAGCTGAGGATCAAGGTCCGCACACCGCGCTCGGGGGAAGAGCCGAGCCAGACCGCACCGTTTGCCGAGCCGACCCGCCAGGACATCGTGCTGCCGTTCGACCCCATCGACGCTCGCAGCCAGGAGCTGCTCGCGCAGCTCGACGACGACGCTCCGCCCGACGAGCTACCGGCGCCCCGTGCGTATCGGAGGATCGAGGCGCTGCTCCACCGCGCGCTCGCGTACGCCGGCCTCGGCGAGCTCGACAAGGCGGTCACCGCGGTCGAGCTCGCGCTCGACGAGGAGCCGCGCACCGACGAGGTCCAGCAGCTCCTGCAGGCTCACGTCGACACGATCGTGTCGGCCTACGAGGGGATGCTCGAGGATCCGTATCGGGTGCCGGCGCTGGTGCGGCCGACCGACGAGCTCGCGGCGATCGATCTCGAGCCCCGCGCGCGGCTGCTGCTGCCCTGGATCGATGGCGCGACGACGATCCGCGATCTGATCGCGCGCTCGGGCATGCAGCGGCTCGAGGCGTATCACCACCTGTGTCAGTTCCTGCTCCGCGGCATCATCCGCTGACCGGCTCGCACGCGGCCTGCCCTGTCGTCGCCGGATCGGCGCACGGTGGGATAGTGGACCTTGAACACCGAGCCCGGCCCGCGCATCGATAGGAGTGGTGGCAGCTCGGTGCGCGCGCGCAGGAATCGCCGCGATGATCGTCGTCGCCGCGTGCTGTCCACCTACCCGGACGCGGCCCGCTGTCTTCCTGGTCATGGGACGGGCGACCTGCACGGACACGCGGGAGAGAACCCCAGCCTTGCCGGCGCCGGTGCCGAGCAGGTTCGAGCGGCCCGCGGTGGCGCCGCCGTCGGCGGTGACCGCGCCGCATCCGGATCCGCAGCCCGGCGTGCTGGCCGTGCCCGCCCCGCCGCCCGTCGTGCCGCCCGCCGGGCCCAAGCGAGAGATCGATCTCTCGCACCGCGAGACGCTGGCGCCTCCGCCGCCTCCGGCTGTCGCCGATCGGCTGCCCGACGATGTCGTGATGCGCTTGCTCGAGACCGGGCGCGCCGTCTTCGTCCGCTGCTTCAAGAAGGCCGTCGCGCGCGATCCGCTGACCACGTCGTTCAAGGTGCACGTCCACGTCGATCTCGACGGCAACGGCGCGATCACGTCCGCGCACGCCGACACGGCGGACCCCGAGCTCGCACGTTGCCTCACCCGCGCCGCCGGGTGGCTGCGGTTTCCGGCATCCGGCCGCGTGGTCGCGGTCGACTTGCCGCTGTTCTATCGCGGCGAGTAGGCGAGGCGGCTCAGCCGCGCGTCGGCTCGATGGTCGCGCCGGTCTGGCTGCCCTCGACGGCGGTCACGTACGCGGCGGCGACCGCATCCGCGGAGAGGCCGCCCGATGGATCCATGCCGAGCTTGTTCAGCGTCTCGGAGACCCACGGCGGGCTGACCACGTTGACGCGGATCTGGCGCGGTGCCTCGAGCGCGGCAGCCCGCACGAAGCCTTCGAGGCCGGCGTTGACGAGCGAGATCGCCGCGCTCCCCTGCATCGGCTGGCGCGCGAGCACACCGCTCGTCACCGTGACCGAGCCGCGGTCGGCGACTCGCTGCAGCGCCGCCCGGATCACGTGCACCTGGCCCATCAGCTTTTCGTGCAGCGATTGCTCGAAGTCGTCGTCGGTGAGCTGCGCGAGCGGCTTCCAGGCACCGCCGCCGGCGCAGCAGACGACCGCATCGACCGCGACGACGGTGTCGAACAGCTTCGTGATGGTGCTCGACTCGGTGATGTCCGCAGCCGGACTGCCGTGACGAGATACACCGATGACCTGGTGGCGAGATCCGAGAGCGCGGACGACCGCGCTGCCGATCGTGCCGGTGGCGCCGATGACGACGATCTTCATGCCCGTGGTGTACCTCCCGGTGGGGGATCGGCAGGGAGATCTGCAGGTTCTGCTGATGTCGTGAACACGGCGACCTGAGGTCCGTCTTCACGGAAGAATGGGGACTTCTGTCGCCACTGCGTCGACCGTGTTCGTGGTCTCGGGGTTGCCGCGGTCCGGCACTTCGATGATGATGCGGATGCTCGCCGAGGGCGGCGCCCCGCTCCTGGTCGACGAGCAGCGCGCCGCCGACTCCGATAACCCGCGCGGCTACTTCGAGCTCGAGGCCGTCAAGGGCACCGCGCGTGATGCGTCGTGGATCGCCCATGCTCCCGGCCGCTGCGTGAAGGTGATCTCGACGCTGCTCCCTCACCTGCCGGCGGAGTGTGACTACCGCGTACTGCTCATGCGCCGCAACGTCGATCAGATCGTGCGCTCCCAGCGTGCGATGCTCGAGCGGCTCGGCACCACGCCTGCCGGCGAGGATGACTCGGTCGCGCGGGTCTCGCAGCTCGAGCACCTGGTCGAGCTCGAGAGCTGGCTGGCCACGGCTCGCCATATGAAGGTTCTCGGCGTGAGCTACGAACGCGTGCTCGCGCAACCCGACAAGGAGATCGAGCGCATCCTCGGATTCCTCGAGCTCGATCTCGATGCAGCGGCGATGCGCCGGGCCGTCGAGCCCGCGCTGCAGCGCCAGAAGTGAATGGAGCGGTCTTGTCCTCACGTCATCTCAGCCTGATCGCCGGCGCGCTGCTCGTAGCGGGTGCCGGCTGCAAGAACAAGTCGAGCGACGCCGCCGAGTCCTCGGCGACGACCAAGGGCGAAGGGAGTGCTGCCGCCCAGGTGTCGCGGCGCACGCAGCTCCAGTCCTATCGGCCACTGCTCGACGAGGTCGGCCGCGCCGAGCTCGACGCGGATGGCGTCCTGATCGATCTCGGCTCGCCCGACCAGCACAAGTACACGCGCGGTGCGTGGCGCACCGGCTGGGGCGAGAGCCACTCCGACGAGCACGCGAGCTGGGTCAGCCTGGCCGAGAAGCAGGGCTTCCTCGAGTTACTGGCACCGAAAACGGCGCCGAAGGCGATCGCGTTCCGCGCACGCAGCGCGGTCGATGGCCAGCGGCTGTCGTGGTTCTACGCCGGCAAGGAGCTCGGCACCGTCGATGTCACCAAGGACTGGGCGGTGTATCGGGTCGCGGTGCCCGCGGACGCTCTGCCCACGAAGGGTCGGATCCGGATCGAGCTACGGGCCGGCACCGGCAGTCACGCGGACAGCCGCGCCGAGGTCGACTGGGTGTGGCTGGCGCGCGGCGACGGCGAGCCGGCGCTGACCCCGCGCATCCTGCCGCTCGGGATCGCCGGCAAGACCCGGCGCAGCCTCGCGTCACCGAGTGCGCGCACGTACGCGTTCTATCTCGAGCCCGCGGCCGACAGCGAGCTCGTCGTCGATCTCGGCGCGGCGGACCACGCCACATTCGCGATCGCGGCCGTCACCGATGACGGCAAGCGGGTCGAGTTGCTCGGCGACAGCGTCGACAAGGGCTGGCGCGAGCACGCGGTATCGCTGGCGGCTCTCGCGGGCCAGGCGATCCGTCTCGAGCTGACGACGACCGATCAACGCGGAGCTGCCGGCTGGGGCGAGCCCGAGCTGATGGTGCCGAGCACGAAGGCCAACAAGGTCGCCGCCGCCGGCACGCGCCCCAAGAACGTCATCTTCCTCCTCATGGACACCGCGCGCGCCGATGCTTTCGGTCCGTTCGCGCGTCCGGACCGCATCGTCAAGACGCCGACGTACGACGCGCTCGCCGCGAAGAGCACGGTGTTCACCGGCGCCTACGACAACGAGAACTGGACCAAGCCGTCGGTCGCGACCACGCTCAGCGGGCTCTACCCGTCGACGCACGGCACGAAGACGGACTCGGCCAAGCTGCCGGATGACGTCGAGCTGATCAGCGAGCACCTGAAGCAGGCGGGCTTCGCGACGGCCGGGTTCGTCGCGAACGGTTATGTCAGCGACGCGTTCGGGTTCGAGCAGGGCTGGGACACGTACAAGAACTACATCCGCGAGAGCCTCCCGTCGGAGGCCGAGCACGTGTTCGGTGACGCCCTCGCCTGGCACGCCGAGCACGCGAAGGAGCATCCGGACCAGCCGTACTTCCTCTATCTGCAGACGATCGATCCGCACGTCGTGTACCGCGTCGACAAGGAGTACTGGTCGCCCTACTTCGACGGCGAGTACGACGGCCCGCTCGGCCCGACGATCGATGCAGACGACCAGGTCAAGCTGAGCAGCAAGAAGCTCAGGCCCACCGAGCGCGATCTGAAGTGGTTGCGCGCGCTGTATTACGGCGAGATCTCGTATCACGACGCGCAGCTCGCGACGTTCCTCGCCGAGCTCGAGGCGCGGCACGCGCTCGACGACACGCTGCTCGTCATCACGAACGATCACGGCGAGGAGCTCGGCGATCGCGGCCGGTTCGGTCACGGCCACCAGGTCTTCGAGGAGCTGATCCGCGCTCCCCTGCTGATCCACTACCCGCCGATGTTCGCGGCCCGGCAGATCCCCGACATCGTCGAGGCCGTCGACCTGGCGCCGACGATCCTCGACGTGCTCGGCAAGAAGCCGCTGCGCGAGGCCGACGGCATCTCGTTCCTCCCGCTGGTCCGCGGCCTGCCGACGCAACAGCCGCGCTACGCGATGACCGAGTTCCTCCAGAACCGCCGCGTGCTGCACGTCGGGCACTGGAAGCTGTTCGGAGCGCCGGGTGGCGGCGGCTCGCTGTTCGACCTGAAGGCCGATCCCCTCGAGCAACACGATCTCGAGGACACGATGCCGATCGCGCGCACGCTGTGCGAGGTCCACCTCGGCGAGGTGCTCGCGATGCCGGACAAGGCGAAGCGGCTGACCGGCATCGGCAGCCATCGCCGGTTCCGCGCCGGCAATGCGCACATCAGCCCGCAGATGCGGCGCCAGCTCGAGGCGCTCGGCTATCTCGGCGCTGACCCGCATGCCACGACGAAGGAAGGCAATGAAGACTGAGCTACGGATCGCCGTCACGATCCTGATCCTGCTCACCGCGCGCGAGGCACACGCATACATCGGCCCGGGTGCCGGCATGGCGTTCGCGACCGCGGCGTTCGCGCTCGTCGGCAGCGTGTTCGTCGTGCTGTTCGGGCTCCTCGCGTACCCGGTGCGCCTGATCTGGCGCCTCGCCCGCCGCCGTCGCCGGGCGCGAGATCCGCACGTCCGCCGCGCCGTCGTGATCGGGCTCGACGGGCTCGATCCCACGCAGGTCCGCCGGTTCATGGACCGCGGCCTGTTGCCAAACCTGCAGGGGCTCGCGAAGCGTGGCTGCTTCCACGACCTCGCGACGACGAACCCGCCGATGTCTCCGGTCGCGTGGTCCTCGTTCGCGACCGGCGTGTTGCCGGGCAAGCACGGCATCTTCGACTTTCTGACCCGCGACCCGCGCACGTATCTGCCGGACCTGTCCTCGGCGGAGGTGCGGCCGCCGAGCCGCCACGTCGACATCGGGCCGTACCGGATCCCGCTCGGCAAGCCGACGGTCAAGATGATGCGCAAGAGCCGGCCGTTCTGGGATGACCTCGGCCGCCACGGCGTGCCGTCGTCGATCCTGCGCGTCCCGATCACGTTTCCGCCCGACCGGTTCGAGGGCACGATGCTCTCGGCGATGTGCGTGCCCGACCTCGACGGCACGCAGGGCACGTTCACGTGCTACTCGACCGCCGGCGCCGCCGGGTTCGAGGAGGGCGGCCGAGGCATCGCGATCGAGGTGAAGGGCGACCGCGTCGACACCTGGATCGAGGGTCCCGCGAACCCGCTGCGCAAGGATCAGCGCAAGACCCGCGTGCCGCTGCACCTCGAGCTCGACCGCGAGCACGGTCGCGCGCGTGCCCGCGTCGACAACGAGATCGTCGAGCTACCGCTCGGCGAGTACTCGGACTGGGTGCCCGTCCGGTTCCCGCTCGGGCTCGGCATGGGCATGAAGGGCATCTGTCGGTTCCGCCTGCTCGAGCTCGGCGAGCACGTGCGCGTCTATCAGACGCCGATCCAGATCGATCCGGAGAGCCCGATCCTGCCGATCTCGCACCCGCGGTTCTTCGCGACGTTCCTCGCCAAGCTGTGCGGCCGCTACGCGACGCTCGGGCTCGCCGAGGACACCTGGGCACTCAACGAGGGCGTGCTCGACGAGCACGCGTTCCTCGAGCAGGCGTGGCAGAACCACGCCGAGCGCGAGGCGCAGCTGTTCGCGATGCTCAAGCGCACGCGGCGCGGCCTGACCGCGTGCGTGTTCGACGGCAGCGACCGCATCCAGCACATGTTCACCCGGTTCATCGACCACGATCACCCGGCCAACGCCAGCGGCGACGAGACGTTCGCGAGCGTGATCGAGGAGACGTACTCGAAGATGGACGAGCTGGTCGGCAAGGTGCTCGCGGAGGTCGATCCTGCGGATCCCGAGAACTTCGTCGCCGTGATCTCCGACCACGGGTTCCAGACGTTCCGCCGCGGCGTCAACCTCAACGCGTGGCTGCTCGAGCACGGCTATCTGTTCCTGAAGGAAGGCCGCACCACGTCGGGCGAGTGGTTCGACGGCGTCGACTGGAGCCGCACGCGCGCGTACGCGCTCGGCCTCGGTGGCATCTACCTCAACATCGCCGGCCGCGAGGGCCAGGGCATCGTGCCCCCCGAGGGCGCCGCCGGACTGGCCGACGAGATCGCGGGCAAGCTCGTCACGCTCGTCGATCCGGATGTCGGCAAGCCGGCGATCCGCAAGTGCTACCCGTCGCACGAGACCAAGGGGCCGTACCGCGACCAGTCACCCGACGTGATCGTCGGCTATCACGTGGGCTGGCGGATCTCCTGGGACGGTGCGCGCGGCATCGCGGGCGGCGTCGTGTTCTCCGACAACACGAAGGCGTGGAGCGGTGATCACTGCATCGATCCCGATCTGGTCCCCGGCGTGCTGATCGCGAACCGTCCGCTCGATTTGCCCGCCGAGCACGCACGCGCGGGCAAGCCGCACATCATCGATATGGCACCGACGCTGCTCGATCTGTTCGGCGTCAACCCGCCGCGCCACATGGACGGCGCCAGCCTGGTGGGCTCGTGACGCTGCAGACCACCGCGCTCGCCACGCTCGCCGCGCTCGGTGCTGCGTGCGGCGATCCGCCCGCCCGCGCGCAGGTCAAGCCGGCCTACCCGCGCGGCATGATCGTGCTCGGCATCGACGGCATGGATCCGGACATCACACGCACGCTGCTCGACCGCGGCGAGATGCCGAACCTGGCCGCCCTGATCGCGCGCGGCGGTTACAGCGACCTCGCCACGACGACTCCGCCCCAGAGCCCGGTCGCGTGGTCGACGTTCATCACCGGCGAGCTCTCGGATCATCACGGCATCTACGACTTCGTCCACCGCGACGCGCGCCAGCTCGCACCGTATCTGTCGACCTCCAAGGTCAGCGCGCCGGATCACGCGATCGAGATCGGCTCGTTCGCGTTGCCGCTCGGCTCTCCGGACGTCGAGCTGCTGCGCGACGGCACCGCGTTCTGGCAGATGCTCGAGCAGCACGGCGTGCCGGCGACCCTCGTCAAGGTGCCGGCGAACTTCCCGCCGGCTGACTCGAAGCGCGCCGAGTCGATGTCCGGCATGGGCACGCCCGACCTGCTCGGCACGTACGGCACGTTCCAGCTCATCACGTCCGACCCCGAGGCCGCGAAGCGTCCGCTCAACGGCGGCATCGTCCATGGCGTCACGTTCGGCAGCGGCCAGCGCGCACACACTACCTTGACGGGACCGGCGAGCCCGCTCTCGGCGACCGGCGAACCGTTGACCCTCGATGTCGAGCTCGTGCGCGACCCGGTCGACGACACCCTGCTGGTCCGGCTCGGCGATCGCGAGGTCGTGCTCGCGGCCGGCGAGTGGAGCGAGTGGCTGCCGATCGCGATGGATCCGGGCCTGCTCGCCGGCGACGCGGTCGGTATGGTGCGCCTGTACCTCCGCCAGGTCCGGCCGACGCTGCACCTGTACGTGAGCCCGATCAACCTCGATCCGGAGGATCCGGCGATGCCGCTGTCGGCACCGGAGGGCTACGCCCCGGCGCTCGCGCAGGACATCGGCCGCTACTACACGCAGGGCATGCCCGAGGATACGAAGGCATTCGCGAGTGGCGTGCTCGGCGTGAAGGAGTTCCTCGCGATCGTCGACCGGGTGATGACCGAGACCGAGGCGATCCTCGACCGCGAGCTCGCGCGCTTCCACGGCGGTCTGTTGTTCGTCTACCTGTCGTCGATCGACCAGACCAGCCACGTCTTCTACTCGAGCCTCGAGCCCGACGGCCCCCCCGAGGAGCGCGCGAACGCCGACGTGATCCCGAGCCTGTACCGGCGCGTCGATCGCTGGATCGGCGAGGTCGCGACCCGGATCAGCCCGACGACCAGGCTCGTCGTGATGTCGGACCACGGGTTCGCGCCGTACCACACCAAGGTTCACCTCAACACGTTCCTCGCCGAGCGCGGCTGGCTCACCGTGCTGCCGCCCGAGAAGCAGAAGCCCGGTCCACTCGGCCACATCGACTGGGCCCACACGCAGGCGTACGCGCTCGGCCTCAACCAGGTGTTCCTGAACCTGCGCGGCCGCGAGAGGTACGGAGTCGTGGCGCCCGAGGAGCGCGAGGTCGTGCTCGACCGGCTCGAGCGCGACCTGCTCGCGCTGCGCGACCCCGATGCCGGCGAGACCGCCATCACGCGCATCGATCGACCCGAGCGCGGCGCGTACCCCGCACGGGCGCCGGATCTCATCGTCGGCTATCGCCGTGGCTACCGGAGCTCCGACGAGTCGGCGCTCGGCGCGGTGGGGAGCCGCGTGTTCGAGCCCAACCACGATCGGTGGAGCGGCGATCACTGCATGGATCCCGACTCGGTCCCCGGCCTGATCGTGGCGAGCACGCCGCTCGCGAAGGGAGCCCCGCCGGGGCTCATCGATCTCGCGCCGACCATCCTGCATTTCTTCGGCATCGAGCCGACCAGCGACATGCCCGGCAGGCCGCTGCTCACGGAGGAGTTATGAGCAAAGAGGACATCAAGATCCCGCGCGATCTGCGCGGCCGCATGAAGGACGTCGCCGCGAAGCACGGCCTCGGCAGCGCGCAGGAGGCTGCCAACCACTTCGTCACCAAGGGGCTCGATCAGTACGAGACGCTCGCCGGCGCGCTCGCGATGCGGCTCGCGCACGCGGTCGAGTCGCAGGGGTATGCGAGCGAGGACGAGCTCGTCGAGCACCTGATCCTGCGCGGGCTGCGTGCGTATGAAGAGCCAGCGAGTAGCCCCGAGCAGCTCGCCGCGCGACTGCGCGGGCTCGGCTACATCGAGTAGGTCATGGATCGAGCGGTACACGCGATTGGCTGGTTCGTCGAGCGGCTGCTGCGTCCGCTCGACGCGCTCGCGCCCTGGCTATCGCTCGCGATCATCGCGGCGGTGACCGCGGTCGTCATGCTGCTCGTGATCCGCAAGACGTCGCCGCAGCGGCGCATCCGCCACGCGCGCGGTCAGATGGCCGGCGCGATCTTCGAGATGCGCCTCTACCTCGACCATCCGGTCCAGCTGTTGCGCGCGCAGGGCCGGCTCATCCGCTGGAGCGTCGTGTACGTCGGGTACCTGTTGCCGTCGATGCTGGTGCTCGCCGCACCACTTGGCCTGCTGTTCGTTCACCTCGAGGCACGTCACGGCTTCGCACCGCTTCCGGTCGCCGAGGCCGCGGTCGTGCGCATCGAGGTCGCACCTGGCGTGTCGACGCGCGACCTCTCGCTCGACACCGGTGGCGGACTCGCGGTGACCGCTCGGGTGCACGCCGAGGACGAGCACGCGCTCTACGCGCGCATCGCGGTCCGCACGGCCGGCACGCATACGCTCGCCATC
>DAIRFU010000002.1:16103-36859 GCA_036794935.1 Kofleriaceae bacterium
CATGCCGGGGACGCCACCGTGCAGATCGCGATCGTCGCCGATCGCGACGCCGACGTGGTGTCGCCCGAGCGCCGCCACGGCATCTCCGAGCTGTGGTCGCTCGGAGCTGGCGACCCGATCGCGACGGATGCGATCCGCGCGGTCACGATCCCGTATCCCGATCGCCCGACCTCGGTCTGGATGCCGTGGTGGCTGTACTGGCTCGGCGTGGCGACCGGCTTCGCGCTGGTGCTGCGCGACCGGATGGGAGTCGCGCTGTGACGCTGATCGCGAACCGCACGATCACCTGGCCGCTCGCGGGCTACCCGGATGAGATCGCGCTCGCCAGTAGTGGCGGCCGGCTGTGGGTTGCGGCGAGCACCGCGACGCTCGCCAGCGAGGACGTGTGGGTCGGCGAGGTGGCCGGCGATGGCGTCGCGCGCGCCACCCGCGTGCTCGAGACCGGCTCGTGCTGCCGGCCGGCGGTGGCCGCGATCGACCGCGGTGCGCTCGCGCTCGCGTGCACGCCGGATCGCATCGTGGCCGCACACGTCCATGGCTCGAAGGTCGCGCGCTGGTCGCTCGCCACCGGCGGCGTCCCCGTCCACCTCGCGACCGCGACGGTCGGCGCGCGCGTGTGGATCGCGGCCGAGGTCGCGCACGGGGCCGAGCGGTTCGTGCTCGTGATCGCGGTCGACCCCACGAGTGGTGCGGTGGCCGAGCGCCACCAGCTCGGCGGCGGCGCGACGTGGTGTCGGTGGCCGGCATTCGCCGTCGAGGGCGGCCGGCTCGCGCTCGCGTGGTGCGAGGGCCCGCCGCGGCTTCCCGGCGTGATCAAGCTCGCGCGCTGGCCCGGTGCGCGCGACGCCGCGCACGATGTCTCGGGTGAACCGGGCGAGGCGCCTGCGCTCGCCGTCCTGCCCGATGGCGCCATCGCCGTCGCGTGGCACCGCGGCGGGGTCAGCGAGATCGCCGATGACCGCGACGAGAGCGTCGTCCGCGCGATCGATGTCGCGATCGTCCGCCTCGACGGCGGGCCCGTGATCACCGCGCGCCCACCGCCGGGTGCGGGCGGCAACCTGCCGCGCGGCGAAGATCAGGGCTGGGAGCTGCCCGCGATCGCCGCCGAGCCGAGCGGTGCGCTGCTGCTGGTCGGACGCTCGACGCACGGCCACCACGTCGCGCGGCGCGGCCGCGATGGCGTGTGGACCGCACCGATGGCGCTCGACGCCGGTGGCTGGGGCGCACGCGGCCGCCGCCACGCCCTGATCCAGTGCGCCGGCGCGGTCTGGCTCGCGCGCCGCGCGCCCGAGGGCATCGCGATCGGCGTGTGCCCGGTGCCGCCGGCTGGCTCGGCCGCGTCGCGCGCCTCGCGAATCGTGCGCGCCCGCCCTGCCCCGGTGCGCACGCCGGGCTTTCTGTTCGGCGATCTCCACCAGCACACCGCGCACTCCGACGGCTGCGGCAGCATCGAGGAGCTGTGGATCGCCGCGCGCGATCAGCGCGGGCTCGACTTCGGGGCGATCACCGATCACGACCAGTTCTGCCGGCGCGCGATCGGCCCCGCGACGTGGCAGCTGACGACGCAGCTCGCGGCCGGGTTCGACGAGCCCGGCCGGTTCGTCGCCATCGCCGGGTACGAGTTCACCGGGCCGCGCTACCCCGGTCCCGGTCACAAGTGCATCTACTTCGGCGAGCGCGTCCCCGAGCGCGTCCCGGATCGCGACGTCGACGCGGTGCTCGCGGTGGTCCGCGAGCTCGGCGCGATCGCGGTGCCGCACCACGTCGGCTGGACCGGCGCTGACTTCGCGCACCACGATCCGGCGATCCAGCCGGTCTGGGAGATCTGCTCGGTGCACGGCTGCTACGAGGGCGACGGCGGCTGCGCCGCGCACCCGCCACGCGCCGATCACGTGATCCCCGGCCACTTCGTGCGCGACGCGCTCGACGCCGGCCTGCGCTTCGGCTTCATCGGCTCGACCGACAGCCATGGCCTCGACTGGCACCACGGGATCGCGCGCTGGCGCAACCCGTTCCGCTCCGGGCTCGCGTGTGTCGTCGGCGCCGAGCCGACGCGCGCCGGGATCCTCGGGGCGCTGCGCGCGCGGCGCTGCTATGCGACGACCGGCGCGAAGATCGCGGTGCGCGCCGAGCTCGACGGTGCGCCGATCGGCAGCGAGGTCAAGGCCGGCGCGCCGCACGAGCTGTTCGTGGAGGTCACCGGTACCGCGCCGGTCACGAAGATCGTGGTCGTCACGCGCGACGGCGAGCGTCCGCTCGAGCTCGCCGGCTCCGGCGCGAAGGTGAGCGCGCGGACGCGGGTGCCGGCACGCATCGGCGCGCACTACGTCTATGTCCGCGTCGAGCAGGCCGATGCCGAGGCGGCGTGGCTGAGCCCGTTCTTTCTGGGAGCTTCATGATGTATCGCCAGTCTCACCTCAGCACGCTCGAGGACGAAGCCGTGCACGTGATGCGCGAGGCCGCCGCCGAGTGCGAGCGCTGCTGCCTCCTGTTCTCCGGCGGCAAGGATTCGATCGTGATGCTCCGGCTCGCCGAGAAGGCGTTCCGGCCGGCGCCGTTCCCGTTCCCGCTCGTCCATGTCGATACCGGGCACAACTTCCCCGAGACCATCGAGTTCCGCGACCGCAAGGTCGCCGAGCTCGGCGAGCGGCTGATCATCGCGAGCGTCGAGCAGTCGATCGCGGACGGTCGGATCGCGGACGTCAGCGGCCCGCGCTCGTCGCGCAACCGGCTGCAGATCACGACGCTGCTCGACACGATCGAGTCCAACGGCTTCATCGCCGTGTTCGGCGGCGCACGCCGCGACGAGGAGCGCGCACGCGCGAAGGAGCGCATGTTCAGCCACCGCGACGAGTTCGGCCAGTGGGATCCCAAGAACCAGCGGCCCGAGCTGTGGTCGCTGTACAACGGCCGCGTCAAGAAGGGCGAGCACATGCGGGTGTTCCCGCTCTCGAACTGGACCGAGCTCGACGTGTGGCGCTACATCCAGCACGAGCAGATCGATCTGCCCGGCCTCTACTTCGCACACGAGCGCGAGGTCTTCGAGCGCGACGGCATGCTGTACGCGGTCGCGCCGTGCATGACGATGCTGCCCGGCGAGCAGGTGCGTCGCGAGGTCGTCCGGTTCCGCACGATCGGGGACGTCACGTGCACGGGCGCGCTCCGCTCGAACGCACGCACGCTCGACGAGGTGATCGCCGAGCTCGCCGCCGCGCGGATCACCGAGCGTCCCGCGACGCGGGCCGACGATCGCACGAGCGATGCCGCCATGGAGGACCGCAAGCGCGAGGGGTACTTCTGATGACCACGACCGAGCCCTCCGAGCTGCTGCGCTTCGCGACCGCGGGATCCGTCGACGACGGCAAGTCGACGCTGATCGGCCGCCTGCTCCACGACACCAAGACCGTGTTCGAGGATCAGCTCGAGCACGTGATGCACGTGTCGCAGCGCCGCGGCGATGCCCGCGTCGATCTCGCGCTGCTCACCGATGGCCTGCGTGCCGAACGCGAGCAAGGCATCACCATCGACGTCGCGTACCGCTACTTCGCGACGCCGCGGCGCAAGTTCATCATCGCCGACACGCCCGGCCACGTGCAGTACACGCGCAACATGGTCACCGGCGCCTCCACCGCCGACCTGGCGATCGTGCTGGTGGACGCGCGCGCGGGCGTGGTCGAGCAGTCCAAGCGGCACGCCTACATCGCATAGCTGCTGCGCATCCCGCACCTGGTGCTGGCCGTGAACAAGATGGACCTGGTCGGCTTCGACCAGACGGTGTTCGACCGCATCCAGGATGAGCTGCGCGGGTTCGCGGCGCGGCTCGACATCCAGGACGTCGTGTTCATCCCGATCTGCGCGCTGTCGGGCGCGAACGTCGTCGACCGCGGCACCGAGATGCCCTGGTACAAGGGCCCGACGCTGCTCTATCACCTCGAGAACGTGCACGTCGCGAGCGACCACAACCTGATCGACGTCCGGTTCCCGGTCCAGTGGGTGGTGCGGCCGCGCTCGGACACGCACCACGACTACCGCGGCTACGCCGGTCAGGTCGCCGGCGGCGTGCTGCGGCAGGGGGACGAGATCATCGTGCTGCCGAGCGGCGAGACCTCGCGAATCGCGACGATCGAGCAGGCCGGGCGCGCCGTCGAGGCGGCGTTCCCGGCGATGAGCGTCACGATCAAGCTCGCGGATGATCTCGATGTCGGCCGCGGCGACATGCTCTGCCGGCCGAACAACCGCGCCACCGTCGGCCAGGATCTCGACGCGATGGTGTGCTGGCTCTCCGATCAGCCGCTCTCGCCCACCGGCCGCTACGCGCTCAAGCACACGACGCGGTGGTCGCGCGCGCGCGTCGAGAGCGTGCTCTATCGGCTCGACGTCCACACCGGCCACCGCGACAACCAGGCGACCGAGCTGCGCGCCAACGACATCGGGCGCATCCGGCTGCGCACGACGACGCCGGTCGTCTACGACCCGTACAACCGCAACCGGACGACGGGATCGTTCATCCTCGTCGACGAGGCGAGTCACGCGACCGTCGGCGCCTGCATGCTGCTCGCAAGCGGCGGGTAGCACCCTGGCCGCGGCGGCACCCACGGTGGTACACAACCCGTCCAAGCGAGTGTTCCGGGGCTATCCAGGTGAGCAGAGCGACCCTCTCGACAGGCCGGTCTCCCGCGCTGCTCGCGGCGGCGGCGGTCGTGGTCGCGTTCGTGTTCGCGCTCGCCTGGTGGCTGCGCGATGCCCGTGCGCAGCCCGCGCATAGCACTGCCGCGCCGCGGTCCGATGCCCGATCGGCGCCGGTGCCGCACGACGCGGGGATGCGCGATGCGAGCCCCCGCTCCCCGGTTCGGCGCGACGCGCGCGCCTCGCCGCCGGGCCGCGACGCCCTGCTGCCGCCGGTACCCGACGCACGCGGCCGCCCCTCGCGCGATGCCCGGGTGTTCCCCGCGCCCGGCGATGCCCGCCGGTTCCCGCCGCCACGCGACGCGCGCACGCCGCCGCCGCGCCCGAAGCCGCAGCCGGCAGCCGCGCTCGGTGCCAGCGAGCCCGGACCGGCCGAGACCCAGCGCCTGGATGCCGGCGTCGCGCGCCCGCGCGGCCGGCACTGGCGGATCGACGCGAGCGTCCCGGCCGGTGCCGCCCTCGCAGACACCCTCGATGGCGGACTCGTCAGCGACGGCGGGCTCGGCGATGCCGGGCTCGACGACGGCGGGCTCGGCGATGCCGGGCTCGGCGGGCTCGCCGCGGATGCGGGGATCGTCACGGCTGATGCCGGCCCGGCGCTGACCGCGGCGGAGGTCGCGGCCGCGCAGCGTGCGCCCGACGCACCGATCGTCGCGCCGACGCCCGAAGGCCCACCCGCCTCGGCCGAGAGCACGCTGTTCACGCTCAAGCTGATCTTTGGCCTCGCGATCCTGCTCGCGCTCGCGTACCTCGGTGGTCACCCGCGCGCGCAGCGCCTCGAAGAGCGGCTCGGCATTCGCGGCGTCATCCTCGCCGGCTTCCCGTTCGTCGCGCTCGGCGTGGTCGCGAGCCTGCCGTCGGTGGGCATCCTCGTCGATGACGTCATCCCGAAGCTGCGCCCGGTGCTCCAGTTCGGCCTCGGCTGGATCGGTTTCATCATCGGCGCGCAGCTCGACATCCGCGTGCTCGATCGCGTACCGCGCGGCAGCGCCTATCTGATCCTGATCGAGGCGCTCGCCCCGTTCGCGGTCACCGCCGTCGCGTGCGGCGCCGTGATGATCGGTGTGTTCGGGCTGTCGCTGAGCGACATCGCCGCGTGGCGCGACATCGTGCTGCTCGGTGCCGCCGCCGCGATGACCGCACCGCGCCGGTTCCACGGCTTCGCGAACCGTAGCTGGTACGAGGGCCGCGGCGCCGACGTGCTGCTCGGCCAGCTCGACGAGATCGTCGGGGTCGTCGGCCTGCTGTTCATCATGGCGTACTTCCGCGACGACACGACGAGTGCCTGGCACCTGCCGCGCACCGCGTGGCTGTTCGTCACCGTCGGCCTCGGTGTCCTGATCGGGGTCCTGATCTTCGCCGCGATCCGGCTGCCGCGCTCGAACGCCGAGTTCCTCGCGATGGTGCTCGGCGCGGTGGCGTTCGCCTCGGGCCTCGCGAGCGTGCTGCGCGTCTCGCCCATCGTCATCTGCTTCATCGCCGGCACGCTGATCACGAACTTCCCGAACGAGCAGCGCGACAGCGTGTTCCGCATCCTCAACCGGCTCGAACGGCCGATCCACCTGCTGTTCCTGATGATCGCCGGCGCGCTGTGGAGCGTGTTCGACTGGCGAGGCTGGGCGCTCGTCCCGCTGTTCATCGCCTGCCGGATCGTGGGCAAGTGGCTCGGCATCTTCGTCACGCGCGCATCGGCCGGCTCGCTCCTGCCGGTCGAGTTCACCCATGACCGCCGGCTCGTGCTGCCGATGTCGACCCTGTCGATCGCGCTCGTCGTCAGCGTCGAGCGGTTCCGCGACCTCGGCCTCAGCTGGGTCGTCACCGCCGTGATCGGTGGCGCGGTGGTCACCGAGGTGATCGTGTCATTGCGCGCCGATGGCGAGGAGGTGCCCGCGAGTCCCGGCAGGGCGCGCAAGACGATCGACGAGCTCGACGATCTCGATGATCTCGACCTCAGCGATCGTGGGTCCCGCCGGCCGCCGTCGCCGCCCGGCGAGGGGCCGCCGTGATCGCGGTCCTGCTGCTCGTCGCGACCGGTGGCCTCATGCAGGCGGCCGGCAGCTTCATCACCGTGCCCACCTCCGCGACCGTCCAGCTCGCGTTCGGGTACCTCTTGCTCACCGCGTTCTTCACGGCGCGACTCGTCACCAAGCTCGGGCTGCCGAAGCTGACCGGCTACATCATCGCCGGCGTGATCTCCGGTCCCTTCGTGCTCGGCCTCGTCAGCACCGACATGACCAGCTCGCTCTCGATCGTCAACGGCACCGCCAGCGCGATCATCGCCCTCGAGGCCGGTGCCGAGCTCCAGCTCGCGAATGTCCGCCGCATGCTCCCCATGCTGCGCTCGCTCACCGTGTTCGCGGTGATCGGCGCGATGTTCGTGCTCGGCGCGCTGATCTACCTCATGCAGCCGTGGCTACCGTTCCTCTGGCGCTTCAGCGGCTACGAGCTCGCCGCCGTCAGCATGCTGCTCGGCGTCGCGCTCTCCGCGCAGTCCCCGGCCGTCGTGATGGCCCTCCTCGCCGAGATGCGTGCCGCCGGTCCGGTCTCCGAGCTCATGCTCGGTGCCGTCGTGATGACCGACCTCGTCGTCATCGTCTGCTTCTCGCTCGCCTCCGCCGCCGTCGGTGCCGTTGTCGGCGGCAGCATCGACGTCGTCACCGCCGTGCGCGACGTCGGCTGGGAGCTGTTCGGCTCGATCGCGCTCGGCCTCGCCCTCGGCATGCTGCTCGCGCTGTTCCTGCGCACCGTCAAGGAGGGCGCCTCGCTGTTCGCCCTCACGATCTGCGTCGTCATCGCCGAGGCCGGTCCGCGCGTCCACCTCGATCCACTGATCGTCATGCTCACCGCAGGCCTGTGGGTCCGCAACGCCCCGCGCACCGACGCGCGCGCCCTGCTCGATGGCTTCGAGTCCGCGCAGCTGCCCGTCTTCCTCGTGTTCTTCGCGCTCGCCGGCAGCAAGCTCGAGCTCGGCACGATCTACGCCCTCGCCTTGCCGATCGGCGTCATCTCGATCGCCCGGGTCGCCGCCTTCTTCGTCGGTGCCAAGATCGCGACCGCGATCACCGATGCACCGAAGCCGGTGCGCAGGTACGCCTGGTTCGGCCTCGTACCGCAGGCCGGCCTCGCCCTCGCGATCGCGCTCGTCCTCGACAAGACCTTCCCGAGCTTCGGCGGGCCCGCCGCCGTGCTCATGATCGGCGTCGTCGGCCTCAACCAGCTGATCGCGCCGATCATCTTGCGCATCGTGCTGTTGCGCAGCGGCGAGGCCGGCCAGAAGGCCAGCGTCGACTTCGCCGCCAACCACCACGGCGGGCCGCCGCCCGGCCCGCCCGGTGACGGCCCGGGGGGTTCCGGAGCGCACGGCCGTGTGCTAGAAGAAACGCCTTCGGTGCCATAGCCAAGCGGTAAGGCAGTGGTCTGCAAAACCACCATTCCCCGGTTCAAATCCGGGTGGCACCTCAAACATTCGGCGAGCTGACAAGCGATCCCACGCTCCTGGAGACCGGCGGCAGCAGCCATCCGCCCTGTATGCTGTGGGGTGGTGGCACGCAATATCCTGGATATCGTCGAGAGCGCGTACGACACGTCGCTGGACGGCCACGAGTGGCTGTCCAGCGCGGTAGAGAGGTTCTCGGAACGCTTCCCCAACGTGGTCGGCTGGGGCGGTCACGTCATCTCGAAGTCGCCCTCCGGCCCGCCGCAATTCCATCATGCAGTGCTGTCGGGCGTCGACGACGCGATGACCGTGTTCGGGCCGATGCACGCGTCGATGCAGCCCGATGTTGCCGAGGCCGTGTTCCCCAACGGCATGCGCTGCGCGCTCTTCAGCGAGCACTGGACCCAGCTCACGCGTACGCACCAGTTCGACGCAACCACGCACGAGATGATGAAGGGCCTCATCGACTACCTTCACTCGGTCGGTGGCAATGACCTGCTGTTCTGCACCGGCTACGACCACACCGGTTCGGGCGTCTTGCTCGGCGCGATCGTCAAGGGCGCCACACTGCCGGAGTCCGTCCGCGAGCTCCACCGGCTCGCGACCGTGCACGTCGCCGCGGCGTGGCGAATGCGGCGAGCGCTCGTCCCCGACCCTCTCGCCGACGCGCGTGCCGAGGCCATCTTCGAAGCCGACGGGCACCTCGCCCACGCCGACGGTCCTGCAAAAACCGAGAGCATGCGTGCATTGCTGCGCGAAGCGGTGAAGCGCGTCGATCGCGCCCGCACCGCGGGCGTCCGCACGAATGATGTCGAGGCGCTCGCGCTGTGGCAGGGGCTCGTCGATGGCCGCTGGTCGCTCATCGATCGCCATGACTCCGATGGCCGGCGCTACTACGTGGCGATCGCCAACCCGGTCGACGGGATCGCGGCGCGCCAGCTGACGCAGGTCGAGGCCCAGGTCGTCGCGCAGGTGGTCGCCGGCGATCCCAACAAGCTCATCGCGTATAGCCTGGGTGTCGCCGAATCGACGGTCGCCGGTCACCTGACAAACGCGATGCGCAAGCTCGGCGCGACGTCCCGTATGGACGTCGTCCGACTCGGCCGCGCGCTCGGTGCTACAGGTGCCACTTCGCAGTGAGGTAGTCGGTCACGAGCTTACGCTCGGCCACGGTGAGGCGCTGCGTGTAAACGAGCACCTCGAAGATCTGCCCGGCCATGAAGCCTCCCTCCGACCGACCGACGCGAAACGTGAGCGACGAGTTGATGCCGCTGCTCGCGACAAGCGTGATCCCCTGAGCCGTCTCGCTGCCGTCATTCGCGAACACCGCGAAGCTATCCGTCGCGCCCGACGCTTGGTGTGTCGCGACGACCCAGCCCGGCTTGACGCCCGTGGTGCGATCCGCGGTCACGGCGATGCCGCCCGTCGTCCCCGGCGGGTTGCGGTGCACGGCGACGTAGTCCCCGTCGCCGGCGGGTTGCTCGATCGTCACGGCCCAGCTCGACGTCCCCGAGGCGAGGCTCACGACGCCCTTGGCCGCGGTTCCGAGGGGATCGAGCGCGACGATGACCTCGTAATCCGCGCCGCTCAGGCCGGTGAAGCCGTTGACGAACAGCTGATCGCCGCCATCGAACACGATGGACCCGCGGCTGGCTTGCCCCATCGGCTCGTAGCCCGGGCGCGCCCCGGCAACGGTTTGCGCGAGCGTGATCGCGTCACTGCCGCCGCGACGATCGGCCCACGACGCGACGTGGTCCGCCGTCACCGCCAGCGATGCCGCACTGTCCGCGTCGAGCCAAAGCGCGAGATTCATCGTCGGAGGCAGATCGAGGACACACTCGTCGCCGATCTTCTCGTAGCCCGTCGAGCAGGTGAAGCAGAACGCCCCTTCGTAGCCCTCGTTGCACGTGCAGCCGCGATCGCCGGCGTCGTCGATGACACAGGTGCCACCGGCACCGCAGTTGAGAGACGTGTCCACGCTGGTGCCGGCGCACGAGATCTTGCACGTGCCATCGCCGTCGTCGTCTTGATATCCGTCCTCGCACTGCGGGCCGCCGTCCGGCTGCGTCGCATCGGGGCTGGTGGACGCATCCGGCAGGCTGCTATCGGGCGTGACGCCCGCGTTGTCGTCCCCGCACGCTCCCAGGAACGTCGCACCGACGGCGAGCACGGCACACACTAGATATTGCTTGTAGGAGGTAAAGACTTTCTGCATCGACGACCATGGTTGCGTCGGCGCGTGTCATCGCTCCATGGGCATTTCGTCGAGACCATATGGGTAATTCGTCGATGGCGCCGAGCTCGGGGCGTCCGGAGATATGCTGGGAGAATGGCGTGCCCGACGACGAAGGTGGTGACAGTGCACCTTGGCGACGTCGAGCTCGCCGTGGTCTCGCTGCCCGACGACGACACCACGGCGTCGCTCACGCCGGCCGAGCGCGCGATCGTGCGGCTGGTGATCGCCGGACAGTCGAACAAGGAGATCGCCGCCCACCGCGGCGTCTCGGTCAAGACCGTCGCGAACCAGCTCGCCGCGATCTACGACAAGCTCGGCGTGTGCTCGCGCTTCGAGCTCGCGTCCCAGCTCGGGCTGGGCACCGGGACAAAGGAACCTTGAGGCAGCTGTAAACGGACTCGGCTGTGCGAACGGCCGCTTCGACGTTCACTTCGAGCGCGAGGCCAGCAGCGGCGCCGACGCATCGGGACCGGGATCCCGGGCGAGACGTGCCCACCGGGGATGGTAGTTGTTATCGGCGTTGCGCCGGGGTTGGGTCCACGCCGTGTCGTTTACGTCCGGGCGGTAGTCGAGGTGGATGAATCGACTCGACGGATACCAGCCGACGCCGATGTGGTGATGGTTCTTCCACATCACGTCGCGGACCTCGGTGAGGTCGACGCCGCGCACGACGAGATCGATCGCGTGGCCATCCCAGTGCCTCGAGTGCTTGATCCCGGCGCGCGCGCGCTCGACGTCGGCGCGCACCGCGGAGATCACCTCGATCTCGTGACCGGGGTAGCGGGCAGCGACGTCGGCGAGCAGCGCGAGGGTCCCGCGAGCGATCCGGTGCGTACGACCGCTGACCCTGCATCGCATCAGGCGGGCGATCGCACGGGCGGTCTCGGGCGCAACCCGGCCGTCCCGCGGAAGGTCGAGCTCGAGCCGCTTGCGGCCTCGCGTCAGCGCGACGTGGACCGGCCCGTCCTCGGGGGCCGGTGCGGGGGCAGCTACCGGCGCCGGCGCCTCGAGGGGTTCGCGCGACGGCGTGGCTGCGCTCACGGCAACGCTGTAGACCGCCGCGGAATGCGGGGTCGGCTCGGCCGTCGACGGATACAGGAGGAGCATGGGCAGGCAGACACACGGCACGAGCCAGAGGCACGTCCTGGACGGGGCGCGGACATCGGTGGCTTTCATGACGAGCCCTGCTCATTACAAGCGGCGTGCCGCGTGCAGATGCCCGAAATCACGGCGGTTGAAGGCCGACCAGTCTCCGGAAATCGGAGAGCTGGACCGAAAACCGCACGAGGCCACAGGCGTTAGGTTTGCCCACCCGCGAACCGCCCACTACGATGAACGCGTCGCTTGGCCACGAAACCGACGAAGAATGACGAGACGCTGACCCTCGCGGTCCCGACGCCCGCGCACACGGCCACCGCGTGCCTCGTCGTCGGCGCGGGTACGCCGGACGAGCGCCGGATCGAGATCGGCGCGATCGCGCTCACCATCGGGTCTGGCGTCGCCGCCCAGGTTTGCCTGCGTGATCCACACGTCTCGCGGCGCCACGCCGAGCTCGTCCGCGTCAACGGGGCCGTCGTCCTGCGCGACCTGCAGAGCCGAAACGGCACGTATGTCGACGGCATCGCGGTGAAGGAGGTGATCCTTCACGACGTCGCCACGATCCGCATGGGGGAGACGACGCTCCGGTTCGAGACGGAAGTGCAACGTCCGGTCGCCGGACCGAAGCGGTTTGGCGACGCGGTCGGCTCGTCGCCCGAGATCCAGAGCGTGTTCGAGCTGCTCGAGCGCCTCGCTCCCTCCGATCTGACGATCACGTTGCTCGGCGAGACCGGGGTCGGCAAGGACGTGCTCGCGTGCGCCGTGCACGACGCGAGCTCGCGGCACTCGGGTCCATTCATCGTGTTCGATTGTGGCGCTGCCACGCCGACACTGATCGAGAGTGCGCTGTTCGGCCACGAGCAGGGCGCGTTCACCGGCGCGAACAGCTCGGTGGCCGGTGCGTTCGAGCGAGCGCATGGCGGCACGCTGTTCTTCGACGAGGTCGGCGAGCTCAGCCTCGATCTCCAGCCCAAGCTGTTGCGCGCGCTCGAGCAACGCAGGATCCAGCGAGTCGGGTCGACGGTCGAGATCCCGGTCGACGTCCGGATCCTGGCGGCCACCAACCGCGATCTCGAGGCCGAGGTCGCGCAGGGCCGGTTTCGCCAGGACCTGTTCTTCCGGCTCTCCGCGGCCGTCGTCGCCGTACCACCGCTGCGCGCGCGAATCGCCGATCTGCCGGAGCTCGTCGACGCGATCCTCGCCGCCGAGGGTCGACGGCTACGAGTCGCGCGCGACACGCTGGAAGCCCTCGCGAGCTACGACTGGCCCGGCAACGTGCGCGAGCTGCGCAATGTGCTCATGGCCGCGGCGGCGATGGCCGACACCGACGTGCTCGAGCCTCGTCACCTGATGTCCTTCAAGCGACGGCGACGCGACGCGACGCTCGCAGATTTTCCGCTCGCCGGACGGTCCCTCGAGTCGATCGAACGCGCCGCGATCGTGCAGACGTTGAAGGGCGCCGCGGGCAACAAGGTCAAGGCGGCGAAGGCACTCGGGATCGCCGCGTCGACGCTGTACGAGAAGCTGCGGCGCTACGGCATCGCGTGACATCGGGACTACGGGTCGCCGGCCCGCTCGATGTGCGCGGTCAGCGAGCGTGCAGCGTGCGGTACCTCGTCAACCACCGCTCGTCGTCGGCGGGAATCTCGTCGTGCTCGCACTGCACACGCAGCGCACGCTCTCGAACGCCGAGCCTGGCGACCTCGCGCATGAAGCGATCGGCAGCCTTCTTGTAGAGGGTCGGGCGTGGCTTCTCGGCGAGCAGATCTGCGTAGTCGATCGGCTGCCCGAAGACCACGATGAGGGGCTGGACGCGGCGGCCACTTGCCTTGAAGTTCGTCCTGACGTCCGCGACGAAATCATTCGAGAGGCCGTTGATGAACAGCGGGATCACCGTCGGACGACCGAGGAGGGCCATCTTGCCGACCCCCGGCTGTGCCGGCAGCAGCTGGTACGGATCCGGACCTTTGCCCCGGGTCCCCTCGGGATGCACGCCGACGAGGTTACCCGGCGTGCCGAGCAGTTCCACGATGCACTCGAGCGACTTCGCGTTGAGCGCCTGGCGCGTCGAGTCGCGGTAGACGGGCGGATACATCGCGCCGCCGGCGACGAAGTAGTTGAGGAACAGGCCGGTGGGATTGTCGTAGAAGAAATCTGCGCGCACCGGAAAGTTGAGGTCGCGTCCCCAGCGAGCGCCGTACGTCCACACGGTCATGAGCGCCGCGTATTGATCGAAGAAGCTGCGATGGTTCGACACCAGCAGTACGCCGCGAGGCGGCTCGAGATCGCGAAGCTCGGCGAGTCCCTCGACGAGCATCCGCCGTTCGAGAACGAAGCGGACCCATCGCATCGAGAAGTTGCGCAGGTAGCTCGACTGGATCCGCTTGCCCGACCGCGTCAGATTCGCGCCTTGCCCCAGCAACGCCGCCACGCGCTCGATCCGCGAGAACGGTATGGGTTCGTCAGACATCGCGCTCGTGTAGCACTGTCGGAGGTTCGCTGTCCGGTTCGTCGAGCCACTGGTGCGCCTCGCCGATCGCGCGCGCGCGTAGCAGCCGCGTTCGTAGCTGGCCCGCAGCGCTACCGAGCAGGCCGATGTGGCGCTTCGCCGAGGCCATCCCGGCGCGCTCGCCGCGGGCCGCAACGCTGGCGTCGATGACGGTGCGATACAGGGCGCGCCGCTCGGCATCGGTCGGGGGCGCGCACGAGCGCCCGGCGAGTCGGGCCCCCGCCTCGCGAAAGATCCATGGATGATCGATCGCGGCGCGCCCGATCATCACCGCTGCACAGCGGGTCTCGGCGAGTGCGCGCACGACATCGGCGGCGGTGCGCACGTCTCCGTTGACGACCACCGGAATCGACACGACGTCTTGCGCGCGCGCGGCCCACTGCCAGTCGGCCGGCCCCGCATGCCCCACCGCGGCGGTCCGGCAGTGGATCGTGAGCGCCTGCACGCCGACGTCCTCGAGCCGCCGCGCGAGGTCGACGATCGGCATGTGCGACTCCGGCCCCCACCCGATCCGGGTCTTCACGGTGACCGGTAGCGCGACCGCCGCGGCGATCTCGCGGGCCATCGCCACCATCGCCGCCGGATCGCGAAGCCACCCGGCGCCCGCGCCGCGACGCGCGATGCTCGGGACCCAGCACCCACAGTTGAGATCGATGAAGGCCGGCTGCGCCTGCTCGACGACGCGTGCGGCGCGCAGGAGCAGGTGCGGATCGGCACCGTAGATCTGGATCGCGGTGGGCCGATCGTCCGGATCGAGGCTCGCGCGACGCCGGGCGAGCGCCGAGGACGCCAGGATCTGTTCCGCGCCGACGAACTCGGTCACGCACAGCGAGGCGCCGAGGCTCCGACAGATCCGGCGGAACGCCGCGTCGGTGATCGCCTCCATCGGTGCGAGCACGACCGGCGCGGTCGCGAGCAACTCCGCGACGTGATTGGCGGGAGCGCCGCGGCTCTGCGCCTCGGGAGCGCCGGCGGTGTGCATCGCGGACAGCGTAGTCCGCGCGCGGCCAGGTCTCCATGCCGACACGCCGATCGCGGTCTGCGATTTTCTTGGTGACAACGCGCATACGCCTGAACTAGATTTGAACTGTCAGCGCGACTCTCCAACCGACGACGAACGGAGGAGCGTGAAGAGCACGACACGTGTGAGGGCCGGTCCTTAGCACCGCCACGATCACCGGACGTCGAGAAACTCGACGCCTGCCACCTGCGGGAAAGCGCCCGCACCCGAACCGGCAAACCCCGCGCGAGCGGGGCTACGCAAAGCCACGGGACTCTTCGAGTCAGCCGGGCTACCGAAGGAGGATGCGTTGCACGCGAGAGACGATCCGTAGCGCCGATGAGGCGCGCAAGACTCCGCTCGATGCGATCGCGATTGACCGCGAGCACGTCGCCCCGGCCCCGGCCGGCCTAGCACGCTGCGGTCTGCACGTACCGCGGAGGGTTGCCGACATGGTCGGCCCGCCTCAGCACTGATTCTTGACCGAGCCCCGCACCGCCACTGGCGATCCGGGGCTCGATCGCTTTTTCGGGGCTGCAGATTTCGCGCGACCGACGGGACGGGCGCGGCTCGATCAAGAGTAAGGATGGAAGGACGATGATGACCGACACGCCGGGCACCCCCACGCAGGCCGAGCTCACCGAGCTCGAGATCGCGGCCTTCATGGGCCCCCACATCAAGCGCGCGCGCATCGCGCTCGTGCTGATCGGCGTTCTCTACGCCGTCACCGCGTACGCGAGCTTCGACGACGTCGCTCGCCTCCGCGAGAGCCTGCGTACCTACGGCGACGGCGGCCCCGAGACCGCGGAGGCCAGCCACCTCGTCGACATGATCTATTACTTCGTCGTGTTCACCGGCATCGCCGGCCTCGCGAACATCGTGCTCGCCGCGATCGCCGGTACGAAGGCGACGTTCGCGATGTACGCGGCGATGGCGATCTTCGTCGGCCACACGCTGTTTCAGATCGCCCTCGGCGGTGACGGGTTCTTCCTCGACTGGAAGTGGTGGCTGATCGCGATCATCGTCGGCATGGGGTTCCAGGCCGCGCGCAAGGCCGACCAGCTGCGCAAGGAACGCGCGCCCGCGCAGGCCACCGCGCTGTCGCTCTGAGCGGGTCGAGCTACGCGCGTGGCCGCCGCCTTCGCCCCAGCCCGAACGCGAGCACCAGGACCACGAGACCGGCGTCCGCTGGCCGGCCCACGCTGCAACACGCATCCGTGAGCCCGGGCGAGTCGGTCACGAGCCGTAGCGCCATCGGCGCGTCGATCACGTGATCTTCCTGCACCGCCAGGTCGGCCACGGTGTACCGGAACTGCAGCGTGTTGCCGGCCGCCGCCGAGAGCTTGGTCGTATCGATGTCGATGACCTCGCCGGCTGCCGTGATCCGATACAGCAGCGCATAGTCGTAGACACTGTAGACCTCCGCGTCCTGGTCCTCGATCAGCAGCTGATCGTGGCGGGCGGCCTCGGCCACGCCCGGTGGCTGCGGATCGCTCGTGTACTGGACCTGCACGAGGCCCTCGATCTCCGCCGCGTCGTACGCGGTGAGCACCGTCACCTCATCGGTCGCCGGCGTGATCGCCGCGGAGCTGATCGGGCCGCAGCTGTCATAGAACACGTCGGAGTAGAGACCGCAGTCCTCCGTGCTGCACGTCGCGGTCACATGGACGTGCGCGACGGTCGTCGCTACGTCCGCGGCATCGGTACAGCCGACCAGCAGCATGCAGACGAGCACGGTGCGCATGCGGCAAACCTACGCCCGTCGCGCCAGCGCGGCGGTGCGGCCAGCTAGCACGTGCTCGCAGTGTGAGGCTCGTTGACCGCGCGCCGATGTCGCGCCGAGCAGCTCAGCGCTGGTGTGCGGAGCGGCGGCGGCGCCGGAGCAGGACGCCGAGCACCAGCACGAGCCCGAGCGGCGCGCCACGCGAGCCGGTCGTCGAGCAACCGCCGCCCATGTCGTCGTCGTCCCCGTCGCCGGTCCCGAACTGGCCCGGGCCACCGTCGTCGGGATCGAGCGGCGTGACGCGGACCGCGTCGAACATGATCGCGATCTTCGCGTCCGAGATGTACGCCTCACCGGTGTTGTCGCCGAGCTCGACCGAGCCCGGCGAACCGGCGACGAAGTCAAACTCGCCGAGCGGCTGGTAACCGGTCATCGCGGCCTGATCGATCACGACCTCGGTCATGCCGCCTGCATGCGTGACCATGTAGCGTGCGTGCTGCGTCTGCGCGAGCGAGGCATCGGTGTAGACCTCGACGAGATAGCGGCCGTCCGCCTCGAACGCGAGATTCCAGGTCGCGTGGTTGTCGGGCTCCGGCTCGTCGGTCGTGTACGTGAACAAGCACGCGCCATCGCTGCCCTGCGTGCCCGCGTACCAGGACGTCGCGGTCCCCGCCTTCGAGAAGCAGCCATCGGTCTCGTCGATCGTGCGGCCATCCACCGGCGAGATCGGCGCGCAGACAGCCGGCTCGACGCTGACGTTCCAGAAGTCCGGACCGAACTCGTCGCGCAGCTTGTTCGTGCCGTTGCGGTACTTGTTGATCTGGGTCGTGCATCCCTTGCAGCCGTTGTAGCGCCACGAGACGAAGTACAGCCAGGCCTCGTACTGCGGGTCACCATCCTGGATGGTGATCGAGTTCATCCAGGCGAGCGCCTCGCTCTCGCTGTTCACACCATCGACCGACTCGATCGCGCGCGTGACGAGGAACGGCACCACGGCATCGACGTTGCCCTGCATCGTGACGATGTCGGGTCCATACGCCGAGAGGGTCTGCGAGTACGTCCCCGAGTCGAACTGGAACATGCCGAGGCCGCCCTGCTCGTACGAGCACGGACCGTCGGACCCGCCGGCGATCACCGGCCCGCCGCCACACGACGAGGATGCAGGCCCCTGACACGCCCACGTCGCCTCGGACCAGCAGTGTGCGAAGTTGGTCTCGACCTCGCCGATCCCGGCGAGCAGCGCCCCGTTCGTCATGCCGAGCGACGCGGCCGTGTCGCGAATGATCTCCGCGCGCGCCTGGCGCTGGGCCGCGGTCAAGGCGACGGGACCGGGCCACGACATCGGCTCCGGCACGGACCCGGGTTCGGCGTGGACCGCCGATGCGATCCCCAGCGCCGCGATCACGGCGCATACGTTGATGCGGCTCATCGCGGCGCACGACTTCATCGATCGTGCCGGAACCGGGCCCGTCGTTTCGGCCACGTAGGCGCACCGGACGAGCCACAGCCGGGCACCTGCAACCTCGAGAGTGCAGCCATCACTGCTCTGGGCCGATGTAGGTGCGCAGCGGGCCGCGCCACGTGTACGCTCTCGTCCCGTGCGAGTGCTCCTCGTTGTCATGTGCCTCTCGCTCGGGGTGGCGCGCGCACGTGCGGATGCCGGTTCACCTGTCCGCGTCGCGATCGAGTGCGAGGATGGCGGGCGCACGAAGGCGTGCCCGGCGTTCCTGCTCGGCTTCGTCGACGCCAACAAGGTGCTGCTCGCGTCGCCGCGCGCCGGCGCGGACGTCGTGGTCTACGCGACCGCGACCGAGGTCGCGCTGATCGATCACATGCACCTGCGGTTCGTCGGCCGGATGGAGGGCGCGCCCGGCGTGATCGAGATCGACCTGGAGCTCGACTCGCGTGCCACCGACGACGAGCAGCGCGCGCAACTCTTGCCGGCATTCTTGCGCGGCATCGCACTGTTCGTCGGGGCGCGGCACCCGGAGGCCGTGACCGTGACGCTCAGCGCGCCGGCGGCGGTCGCAGCGGCGGGTGCGGCCGCCGGGTCGCCCTGGGGCTTCCTCGTCGAGATCAGCGGCAACGGCAACTACACCGAGCGCTACCGGTCGGCAGCCGGCAACCTCAACGTGATCGGGCGCTGGATCACGCGCGAGCGGCGCGCGCTCGCCGGCATGTTCTCGGAGGCGGGCGTGAACCGGCAACCTCCGCTGACACTCGACGACGGCACGATCGTCTCGCTCGATACCAACTCGTGGGCCATTCGCCCCGGCGCCGAGTACATCGAGCTGTTGAACGAGCACTGGTCGACCGGCGTCGGCAGCTACACGAGCTTCGAGGATCCGAAGGGGCAGTTCGCGTACTCGAACCGGACGCGCGCCGCGATCGAGTGGGACCGCTTCGCGAGCGACGATCCGCGCGGCAACCGCCTCGGCGTGTTCTACAGCGCCGGCTGGGTCACCGAGCGCTATCACGTCCGCAACGAGATCGGCGAGACGTTCGCGACGTATCCGATACACGGCCTCAGCGCGGTCGGCTCGATGCGCTTCGACAAGCTCCAGCTCGCACTCGAGATGGAATTCGAGGCGCAGCTCCTGCACCCGATGCGGCGCCGCAGGTTGACCGTGTCCCCACAGATCGGCCTCAAGCTCGGCGACCACGTCGACGTCGGGCTGACGTTCTCGCTCACCCAGCGCGAGCTGCCCGGCCCCGACAAGGACGCGCTCGATCCGTCGGACTACGCGCAGCTGTCGCGGCTCTCGTACGCGGAGCCGCTGTCGCTCTCCGGCTCGCTCTCACTGACGTTTCACTGGGATCCGACGAACGGCGTCCGCAACAATCGCATCGAGTCGATCTGACGAGGCACCCGGCGCGTGCTCCCGGCCGCGCGGGTTATGATCGGCAGATGCACCAACGGATTGCCTTCGTTTGCTTCGCAGCCGTGCTCGCGCTCGCGGCCGGTTGTACGAGTGAAGACCCCGTGGGCGGCGCGTGTGGCGCCGGCTTCAGCGCGGAGGCCGGCACGGTGGGCGACTTCGGCGCCGGCGATGCTGCCCGCAAGACCGAGGCGCTGCTCCAGGCGTCGGCGGATCTCTACGCCGCGGCGTCGGCGACCGAGGCCGACATGCTGGCCGCGTGCACCGCGATCGCGACCGACCTCGGCGTGCCGGCGGCCGACCTCGAGCCGGCGAGCGGCGAGCTCGCGGTGACCGCCGCGTGCAAGCGGGTCGGCGAGGAGATCGACGCGATCATCGCGACGCTGCCGAGCGGCGTGGCGCTCGGCATCCAGATCACGCCGGCGTCGTGTACGGTGAACCTCGACGTCGCGGCCAGCTGCGCCGCCGAGTGCGACGGCTCGATCCAGGGCGAGGCGATGGTCCAGTGCGAAGGCGAGCTCCACGGCAGCTGCAGCGGCTCGTGCTCCGGGTCGTGCGCCGTCGAGGGCACCGTCAACTGCGCGGCCGAGTGCGAGGGAACGTGCGAGGGCACCTGCTCGGGCACCTGCCACGGCACGTGCTCGGGCACCTGCAGCGCGATGGATGGCGACGGTAACTGCGTGGGTACGTGCAGTGGCACCTGCACCGGGACGTGCGACGCGCAGTGCTCGGGCACGTGCACCGGATCGTGCGTGGCGGACGTGACGGGCTCGTGCACGGGCGAGTGCTACGGGTCGTGCGACGCGATGTGGGAGGCCGCGTGCAACGGCGAGGCGAACGTGATGGCCGACGTCGAGTGCAAGGCGGCGTGCGACGCGCGCGCGAACGCGACGGCGAGCTGCGACCCGCCGACGGTGACGATCGTCGGCGTCACCCCCGTGGACCCGCAGCAGGCGGCACGCGTCGACGCGCTCGTCGCCTCGCTCCGCACGAACTACCCGAAGATCCTCCGCGCACAGTCGCGCGTGCAGTACGCGATCGCGCCGTCGCTCAAGAGCTTCCTCACGTCGATCCGGGCGGCGTCGACCTCGCTGCGCGATGCCGGCGTCCAGGCCGGTGCCTGCATGCTGGTCGCGATCGATGCCGTCGTCGATGCGGCGGCGCGGGTCGACGCGTCGGTGTCGGTCAG
>DAIRFU010000526.1:0-5070 GCA_036794935.1 Kofleriaceae bacterium
GTGCGGCGTGGTCAGATTGTTCAACATCAGCAGTGTCTCTCTTCTCCTCGGCCCCGGCGACCTCGAAGCGGATGGACTTTTCGAGCTCGCGTTCGAGCGGCGCCACGTGACGGTGCGCCGCCCACAGCTCCAGCTCGGCGTCCCCGCTGGCGCGAAGCCGCGCCAGGTAGTCATCGCCGCGCGGAAACAGATCGATGGCGGCGAGCGCCTGCGCGTGGCTGCGGTCGAGGCCTTCCGCCAGCCGGACGATGGCCGACAGCACGCGCACGGTGGCGCGCAGCGTTCCGTTCAGGTCTCCGTAGCCTTCGTGCGATTTCTTGGGCGTGGCCTGGCGGTGATATCGCGCCACCAGCGCGATGATCTCGATCTCCTGCGGTTCGAACCCCCGCAGGCCGCCGTTCTTGATCAGGTAGTAGGAATGGCGATGGTGTCGATCGTAGCTGATGTGGACACCGATGTCGTGCAGCAGGGCGGCATACTCGAGCCACTCGCGCTCGCGATTGCCGAGCGCGTGCACGCTCCGCGTCTGATCGAAGATGCTGAGCGCGAGCCTCGCCACCTGCTGCGCGTGCTCCGACCAGTAGCCGCACCGCTCGCCCAGTTCGACGATGCTGCGGCGGCGCACGTCGGGGTAGCGTTCGACCTTGCGGATGCGGGCGCTGTTGCGGCGGACGTAGTCGAGGACCAGCCCCTCGCGAAGCGCCAGATCGCAGAGCGTCAGATCGTCGGCGCCCAGGCCGCGGACGATCGTGTCGAGCAGCACCGATCCGGCGACGCTGAGATCGGCGCGTCTGGGATCGAGTCCCGGCATGTGCAGGCGCTCTTCGATGTCGGCAGCGACGAGTTTCTTGCGGACCCGTCGAAGCGCCTTCGCGCTGACGCGCTGATTGCGCAGTTCCTCGGGTGCCCCCCCGTCCTCGGCCAGCGCCAGGGCGCCCAGGCTGAGGATCGTACCTGAGGTGCCGATCACCCGATCGAACCCGGACTTCCTAATCTGGGCCAGATGAGTGCCCATTGTACGGTTGAGGTGTTTCACCAGCCGGCGCTCATCACGCTCGGACAGCGGGTCGCTCTTGACGAAATGTTCGCTGAGGCGGATGACCCCCGTCTTGAAGCTCTTGCCGAGTGTCAGATGTGACGCCGTTCCCAGCGTAATCTCGACACTTCCGCCTCCGATATCGACGACAACGGCCGTGCTGGCTCCGACATCCACCCCATAGCCGGCCGCCAAGTGAATGAGTCGGGCCTCTTCCGTTCCGGAGATCACCTTGATCCGGATACCGGTCTGACGGGCCACCTCGGCGATGAAATCGCCGCCGTTTTCTGCTTCGCGGGTGGCACTTGTCGCGCTCGCGACGATCTCGTCCACCTTGTTGGACGCCGCGACTCGCTTGAACTTGGCCAGCGTCTGCAGCGCGGCGGTCATGGCTGAGGTAGTCAATTTGCGGCCATCGAGGCCGCCAGCACCCAGCCGAACCATATCTTTTTCCCGATCGATGACCTCGAAGGAGAGGTCCGGCCTGACCTTCACCACAATCATGTGGATCGAGTTGGTCCCGATGTCGATGGCAGCAATCCGCATGCAGGGGGAGGGTAGCTCAACGGGTCCAGGACTTGCTTGATTCGCGGTGGAGATATACTTGCGAACTCAGCCAGGGCAGGCCCGAACGGCCGCCATCCTACCATGAACACCCGACCGCCTCGTGCGACAACCCTGCTGCTCCAGCGGCTCTCGCGCGGACTGAAGCGGCACCTGACGCACGCAGAGCGAGGGGACGATCGCGCGGTTCACCAGGCGAGGGTCACCTCCCGCCGCCTCCGGGAAGCCGTACCGGTCCTGTCGACCGGCCTGAAGGGCAGCAAGGCCGGCAAGGCGCGACGCAAGATCCGGCGCCTGACGAAGGCGCTCGGCACCGTGCGCGAGCTTGACGTCACCGTCGCCCTGCTCGACGAGCTGGCCCGCTCGACCAACGTCCCGCGCGTCGCGGTCGAGGAAGTGCGGGCGCGCGTGCTGAAGGAACGCGACGAACGGCGCCGGCTGATGCTCGAACGGCTGAAGGCGATCAACGTCGAGAAGCTCGATCGCCGGCTGGACTCGGTGGGGGCGGCGCTTGCGGCAGCCCCTTCGGAGCCGTGGCGACGGACGCTCGCGGCCCGCCTGGCCAGGCGTTCGCGCCGGCTTATTGTCGCCATGGACGAGGCCGGACACATGTACGCGCCGGAACGGCTGCACGCCGTGCGCATCGCGGCAAAGAAGCTGCGGTACGGGCTCGAACTCGCCGTCGACGGCGGCATCCGCCAGGCGGCGCCCCCCATCCGCACCATCAAGCGCGTCCAGGACATGCTCGGCAAGCTCCACGACCTGCAGGTGCTGGAGCGGCACGTCGCGCACGCGCAGGCCGAACCGCGTTCCGATCGCGCGACGCTGCGCGTCGCCCTCGAGGATCTGGCGCGGCACATCGAGGACCGCTGCCGGCATCTCCACGGCCGCTACGTCGCGACCGCCCCGGCGCTCCGCGAAGCGGCCATCGCCGTCCGGAAAACGGTCGCCCCGCAGCTGACGACGTCGCGCCGGCCTGGTGCCATCAAGATGAAGATGGGTCTGTCGCGCGCCTCCGATCCGCGCGCCGTGGCGAGCGACCGCTGATCATGGCGACGCTGGAGCTGTACCTCATTCGCCACGGCGTCGCGGCCCCGCGCGGCGACGAATTTCCGGACGACTCGAAACGTCCGTTGACGAGCGGCGGCATCGCGCGGCTGCGCAAGGAAGCCAAGGCGCTCGACGAGCTGAACGTCGGCTTCGATCACATCATCACCAGCCCGCTGCTGCGCACGCGCCAGACCGCGGATGTCTTTGCCGAGACAATGAAGTCGAAGCCGTCGGTGTCGAACGCCGATGCGCTGGCGCCGGCCGGCACGCCGACGGCGGTGTTTCAGGAGCTCGGCAAACACATGCGGAAGGGGCGGATCGCGCTGGTCGGCCACTAGCCGAACATCGGCGAGCTGGCGGCACGGCTGATTGGCGCGCGCACCCCGCTGGAATTCAAGAAGGGGGCGATCTGCCGCATCGACTTCGAGGTGCTCCCGCCCAAGGGCACCGGACAACTCCGATGGTTCGTGACCCCGCGCATGCTGCGCGAGATCGCCTGAATCCTGCCCGAACCCGCCGTTCGTCCCAATCCTGCCGCACGCGAACACCGCGTTCGTCCCTGATCTGTTCCCCGCGTCCCGCGACCGCACAACACTAAACCTCCGGCAACGAACATCCGTCTAACCCCGGCGAGTTGACGGAGTGGAGGCCGGCAGCGCGCACCACCCCGGATGAGGGGCCGCCGTTTCTACGGAGGTCCCGATGAAAGTTGTCTCTGCTGTTGTCGCGGCGGCGCTGACCGTCGGTGTGGCTCGCGAGGCGGCGCCGGCGAGCGCCATGGCGCCGCTGACGCCGGCGCAAGTGCGCGCGGTCATGAGCTCGCCGACGCGGCACGTGCGCGCGGTCGACGCCGCGATGTCGTCGGTGCTGGCCGACGGGATGCGCCGGTCCGGCACGTTCGCGCATCTGATGCTGGCGCTCGACAAGAGCGACGTCATCGTCTACATCGAGACCGGGCGCCGCCTGCCGTCGTCGATCGCCGGACGGCTGCTGCTGGCGGCCGGCCCCGAGGGGTTTCGCTACTTGCGAATCCAGGTCACGGGGCGGCCGAACTCGAAGGAGATGATTGCGCTCGTCGGGCACGAATTGCGGCACGCACTCGAAGTGGCCGAATGTCCCGAGGTGCGCGACGAGGCCGGGCTGATCGCGCTCTACGAACGGATTGGCCATCCGTCGCTGGGCCTTCACCAGTACGACACCGCGGCGGCCCAAGCCGTGGGACGCCAGGTGCGCGCCGAGCTGGCGAGCTAGCGTTCGGGCCGGATCAGCCCGCGATGCCGGCCTTCACTTCCGCACCCTTCGGCACGATGATGATGCCGTTTCGAATGTAGTACCCGTCGCCGTCGGCGTGATCGACGTTCGCGTCGTTGACCAGCCGGACGCCGTCGGCGATGCGCGCGTTCTTGTCCAGGATCACGCGATCGAGCACGACGTCGCGGCCGATCCCGAGCGGCGGTTTGGTCGCCGCCACTTCTTCCTCGTAGAAATCCGCCCCCAGCAGCACCGAGCGCGTGATGCGCGTACCCGCTTCGACCCGGGTGCGGATGCCGACGACCGAGTCCCGAATCTCGCACTGATCGAGGTAACAGCCCTCGGCGACGATCGCCGCCTGGATGTGGCAGTCGTGCGCGCGGGTGCCGGGCAGGAAGCGGGGATGGGTATAGATCGGCCGCTGCGGGTGGAAGAAGTTGAACGGTGCGCTGCGCTCGGTCAGCTGGATGTTCGCCTGGTAGAACGCTTCGATGGTGCCCACGTCCGCCCAATACCCGCGGAAGATGTACGGCTTGACGAGGTGATTGCCCAGCGCCTTGGGGATGATCTCCTTGCCGAAGTCGACGCCCGGCTCTTCGAGGATCTCGAGCAGTACTTCGCGCGAGAACACGTAGATGCCCATCGAGGCGACGAATGGCTTGTCCGGCGTGACCCCGCCGGCGGTCGAGCCGTGCGGAATGCTGCTGCCCATCTGCGCCAGCCGCTCGGCGTTCGGCTTCTCCTCGAACGCGGCGATCTGGCCGCGGCCGTCGAATACGAAAATTCCCATCTCCCTCGCATCGTCCGACGTCACCGGCTGAGCGGCGATGGTGATGTCGGCGCCGCTCTCGATGTGCGAATCGATCATCTCGCAGAAATCCATGCGATAGAGATGATCGCCGGCGAGAATCAGGTAGTGATCGGCGTCGTAGCCGGCGAAATGGCGCGCCGCCTGCCGCACCGCGTCGGCGGTGCCCTGGAACCAGCGCTGGCTGTCAGGGGTCTGTTCGGCGGCGAGGATTTCGACGAAGCCTTGGCTGAATTGATCGAGCCGGTACGTCTGGGTGATGTGCCTGTTCAGCGAGGCGGAGTTGAACTGCGTGAGCACGAGAATCCGCCGGATGTCGGCGTGCAGGCAGTTCGAGACCGGGATGTCGACGAGCCGGTAC
>DAIRFU010000063.1:0-11949 GCA_036794935.1 Kofleriaceae bacterium
CGTCTCCGAGCGCTTCCTGGCCCAGCTCGAGACCGGCGACGGCAACATCTCGCTGCGCCGGTTCGCCGAGGTCGCGCACGCGCTCGGCACCACCCCCGCCGCGCTCCTCGCCCCCGCCGAGGCGCCCGCCAGCCAGCGCCCGATCGCGCTGCTCGGTGTCCGCGGTGCCGGCAAGTCCGCGGTGGGCGCCGCGCTCGCCCGCAAGCTCGGCATGCGCTTCGTCGAGGTCGATCAGCAGATCGAGGCGGCGACCGGCCTCGCGCTCGGCGACGTCTTCACGCTCCACGGCGAGGCCTATTACCGGCGCGTCGAGCGCGAGGTCCTCACGCACCTGCTCGCCGGTGCACACCCGATGGTCCTCGCGACCGGCGGCTCGATCGTCAACGATCCGACGAGCTACGCCCTGCTCCGCGATCGCGCGCACACGATCTGGCTGCGCGCCCGCCCCGAGGATCACTGGAACCGCGTCGTCGCGCAGGGTGATCAGCGGCCGATGGCCGAGAACCCGCACGCCTTCGAGGAGCTGCGCGCGCTGCTCGCCGCGCGCCACAAGCTCTACGCCCGCGCGGATCGAACCGTCGACACGAGCGGCCGCACCGTCAAGCAGGTCGTCGCCGCGATCGCCGCCGAGCTCGCCCCGACGTAGTCCCGAAAATCGCTCGCACACACGCGCCGGGCGCGCGAAGATGGCGTGCGACCCGACATCGACTCGCAGCTCCTCTTCCTGCCGTGTCCTGGACCTATCTCGCCTTCTGGCTCCTCGTACCTACCGTGCTGGCCCTCGTGTCGGCGCACCCGTCCGTGCTCGTCATCGGCGTGGTCGCGCTGGTCGCGCGCCGCTGGATGCCCGACCCGGTCCTCTACTTCCGTCACGCGAGTCGCGTGCGCACCCTCGCGGAGCAGGTCCAGCTCAATCCGGCCAACGCGACCGCGCGCGCGCAGCTCGCCGAGATCTGGCTCGCGAAGCGGCGGCCGCGCCGCGCGATCCCGCTGCTCGAGCAGGCCCTCGCGCGCGACACCAGCTCCGCCGAGTTGCACTACCTCCTCGGCCTCGCGCACCTGCGCGCCGGTCACCCCAAGCAGGCCCTCGAGCCACTCGCCGAGGCGCTCGCGCGCGATCCCAAGGTGCGCTACGGCAGCGCCTACCTCGCGATCGGCGATGCGCTCACCCAGGTCAAGCGACTCGACGAGGCGACCGAGGCCTACGAGCGCTATCTCAAGATCAACACCTCGAGCGTCGAGGCCTATTACAAGCTCTCCGGTGTTCGCGAGCGCACCGGCGATATCAAAGGCGCCCGCCAGGCGCGCGACGAGGCGCTCGACACGTTTCGCGTGCTGCCGCGCTTCCAGCGCCGCAGTCAGCTCACGTGGTGGCTGCGCGCGAAGCTCGGCTGACGCCGAACGCAGAGCCTCCGTCGCGGCAACCAGCAACTGCATCGTGGGCGCGCTCTGCACCGATCGCGCAGCGGCGGCGGCTACATCGGCGCGGTGGTCGGTGCCGGCGGCGGCGGTGCGGGCGCAGGCGCCGGGGCGGGGGCCGGCGCGCCGTCGGGTGCGGTGGAGCCGCCGGGCGCAGGGGCCGGCATCGGCGCCATCGGCGGCGGCGCGCCCGGCGCATACGGCGGCGGCCCATACATCGGCGCTGGCGGCGGCGGCAGCGGCGGCAGCGGCTCGCGGTTGCGATCGGGGCGCAGCGCGAACATGAGGCCACCGGAGACGAACCAGCCGCTGTTGTCGAAGCGATCGCTGTAGAAGTTCGTCGCCGTGAGGTACGGCCCAGCCACCGCGTGGCGTCCGACGAACATGAGCCCGGCGGTGACCGACGAGGCGAGGCCCTTGAAGTGGAACGGATCCTCGTCACTGGGATCGCGCTGGATGCGCGCCGGCATCAGGTTGAGCGCGACCAGCGGCCGCACGACGCCGCGCTTGGTCTGCAGCACGACCTGGAACGCGCCGTAGTTCGCCGACGCGCCACTCTCGGTCTCGTTGCCATCCGAGTCGGTCACCGTCGAGCTGCTGCCGACGTGACCGACCCGCGCGGCGACCGCGAGGTCCATGGAATCGCCTGCATCGAAGTGCTGCCGCAGGCCGATCGAGCCACCGGTGGGCAGCGGCAGGATGAAGTAGTAGAGCGCGCCCTCACCGGCGACCTCGAGGTCGGTGTCCTCGCCGAGGCCGTAGCTGAGCGTGAAGGTCAGCGCGGCGGCCGGTGCGGCACCGTACGCGATCGGGTTGGTATCGCCCGGGTCCGTGTTGTCGTTATCGGCGATCAGATCGAGGGTCGGTGCCTCGCCACTGAACGCGGCACCGATGTGGCCCTTGCCGACGGTGGTGGCAGGCAGCGGCGCCCCCGTCGACACGGGCAAGATGCACCCGGCCGCGAACAGGCAAAGCAAGGCAAGTCGCTTCATGATTTCCCCCAACGATCATTCGATCACGAGTCGACCCGCAACGCCAGCCCCGGGCGATGCGTCCACCGTGAGGTCAGCAAATCAGTGTCACTGCGGCTCGCGCAGGATCACCACGACCGGGTTGATCTTGCCGACGTTGCCGCCGGCCGGATACGCGTACGAGGCCGCATACGCCAGGCCCCAGACCATGATGTTGAACGCCCCCGCGCTGGTCGCGGTGTGGCGGCCGTTCGTGCAGCTGCCGATCGGAGTGCTGCGCTGGAGGTCGACGTGCGCGACCTGGTACTCGGTGCCACCGCTGACGTTCGTCCAGTCGGTGATCGTGCCGATGCAGTCGATCGTGACGTCCTGGAACGGTGCCTTGCGCGTCACGGTCAGCGTCGTCGTCGTGTACGTCGGATCGGTGAAGAACACGTAGCTCGACAGCCACTGCGCGGGCGGCAGGATGTTGACGAACTCCTCGTCGCCGAGGCAACCGCTGGTATCGCCCGGTCGGCTGCCGCTCGTCGTCGAGCAGCCGGTCATGTACTGGCCGACGTAGAACGGGTGCATGACATCCTGGCTCGTCACCTTGAACGGCCCGGTCGCCTCGAACTCGACCACCTGGCCGATGCCGATCGACGTCGGCGCCGATGGAACCGGCGGATCGTAGGTCAGCGTCGTGCCGGCAGTGGTACCGACGAACCGGTACTTGATCGACTCCTCCTGGAGGTCCGCGCGGCGGGTCGTGTACGGCATCGCGACGTACTCCGAGCCGAGCGCCGACACCGGCGGGATCATCTGGTGGCCAGAGTCGCAGCCGCCGCCGCTCGACGTCGCTCCGGAGAGACACAGGTACGCGGTGCCGCCGGTGAACGATACCGGGTTGTTTGAGGTGATCACGCTTCCAGCCATGTCGCCGGCGTCCTGCCATTGCAGGTACTGGCCCGCGTTGAGCGTGTACGTGGTCGGTGTGTTCGCCGGTGCCGCTGTGACGTTCGTACCGCCGGGCAGCGCGACACTCGGCGTGATCGTCACGGTCGTTGCGTCCATCGCGGCGGTCACCTGGCCCCAGCCCGGCCCCGAGCTCTTCTGCGGGCCCGCCGTGACGTAGTTGGTGCCCCACGCCGACGTCGGCAGGAGCAGCTCCGCGCTCGGCAAGTACGACGCCGCACCGCCATACGGCAGGATGTCGTACGCACTGACCGGATACGTGGTCGTGATGTGCCAGGCCTGGCCGAGCCCCGTCGACGCCTGGCCCGCATACACCGCGCTACCGTTGGTCTGCGAGATCGCGGGCGTGATCGGGCACGTGAGGGGCGTCAGGTTGGATGAGGTCGGATCCTGCGACAGGAACAGCACGCCGAGATTGCTGCTCGCGATCCCGGTGGCCGGGATGGCTGGCCAGTTCGCGGCGCTCGGGGTCCCGTCGGGCACGCGACCGAACGTCGTCGCATCGTAGGTCGTGCCGCCGTACGACAGGGTGACGGTGGCGTCCTTGGGCCAGTTGTTCGCGAGGAACACGGCGAAGCAAGGGGGCGCGATGGTGGCGTAGAACGACGGCGTTGCGATGATGAAGTCGCAGCCGACCGACCCCTGACTCGCGGCGGCGGCTTCACACGCCGGGACGCAGGCGCCAGCGGCGCAGCCCTGGTCATCGGGGCACGTCGCGACGATGTTGCCGTTGTCGTCGAGAACGTTGTGGAGGTCCGAGCTGCACGACGTCCCGAGCTGGTTTCCCCCGTCGCCGTTGCTGCCACTGCCCCCATCGCCACCCGCGTCACCTGAATGACGGCTCGAAGGACCACACGCGATCAGGACAAACGAGAATGCTACGAAGCGGAAGGCGCTCACCGGGGTCACAGTAGCCGGATTTCAAGAGGTACAGGGCGGCAAAATCGCGCGCCCCTAGCTCCCCGCGAGCAGCTGCTCGAGCTCGGCCTCGTCGATGACCTTCACGCCGTGCTTCTGCGCGGCATCGAGCTTGGTCTTGCCGGTGTCGGCGCCGGCGACGAGGTAGCTCGTCTTCTTCGACACCGAGCCGGCGACCTTGCCGCCCGCATTCTCGATCTTCTTCTGCACGTCGGTGCGCGGCTGCGTCAGCGTGCCGGTCACCACGAACGTGAGACCGGCGAGAGGGCCGCCGGTCGTGGCGACGACGGGCTCCTCGGGATCGACGCCGCGCTCGGCGAGCTTGTCGAGCACGACCTGGACGTGCGGCTCGCGCAGGAAGCGGTCGACCGCGAGCGCGATCGTCTCGCCGACGCCGTCGATCTCGCACAGCTCGGCGACCAGCTGCTCGGAGTCGTTCGCGGTGGCGGCGGCGCGCAGCCCGGAGAGCGTGCGGTACTTCTGCGCGATCGGCCGCGCGATCACGCCGCCGACGTGCGGGATGCCGAGCGCGGCGAGCAGGCGCGAGAACGTCGCGGTCTGCTTCGCCTTGGCGATCGCGTCGACGAGGTTGCGTGCCGACTGCTCGGCAAACCGATCGAGGCCGGCGACCTGCTCGGCGGTGAGCACGAACAGGTCGGCGACGTCGGTGACGAGCCTGGCGGCGACGAGCGACGCGACGACCTTCTCGCCGAGGCCGTCGATGTTCATCTGGCCGCGCGACGCGAAGAACTCGATCGCGGCGAGCTGCTGGGCCGGGCAGCCGAGCCGGTTCGTGCACGCGAGCACGACCTTGCCCTCCTCGCGGGCGAGCGGCGCACCGCACGACGGGCATGCGGTCGGCGTCTCGAACGCGGGGCCCGGCCCCTTCTCGGTGACGCCGAGGATCTGCGGGATGATCTCGCCGGCCTTCTCGATCAGCACGCGGTCACCCTTGCCGAGGCCGAGGCGCTGGACCTGATCCCAGTTGTGGACCGACGCGCGGGAGACGGTCGTGCCCGACACGTCGACGGGATCGAGGATCGCGACCGGCGTCACCGCGCCGGTGCGGCCGATGTTGAGCTCGAGATCGACGATGCGCGTCGTGACCTGGCGCGCCGGGAACTTGTAAGCGATCGCCCAGCGTGGAAACTTCGAGGTCGTGCCGAGCGCGGAGCGCTGGCCGAAGTCGTCGACCTTGATCACGAGGCCGTCGACCTCGTACGGGAGGTCGTCGCGCCTGGCCTGCCAGCTCTCGACGGCCGCGAGCAGCGCGTCCCAGTCGGCGGCGCTCGCGTTGTGCGGCGACACGGGCAGCCCGAGCCGGCGGATGTAGTCGAGCGACGCCATGTGGCCGCGCGCGTAGCGCTCGCCGTCGAGGACCTCGTAGAGGATCGTGCGCAGCGGGCGGCGCGCGACCTCGCGCGGATCCATCTGCTTGATCGTGCCCGCCGCCGTGTTGCGCGGATTCTTGAACGGCTCCTCGCCCGTCTTGATCCGCTCGGCGTTGATCGCGGCGAACTCGGCCTTGGTCATGTAGACCTCGCCACGCACGACGATATCGATCGGCTCGCGCAGCTTGAGCACGACGCCGCGCACGGTCCGCACGTTCGCGGTCACGTCCTCGCCGATCCGGCCGTCGCCGCGCGTCGCGCCGAGCGCGAGCACGCCCTGCTTGTAGGTCAGCTCGATCCCGAAGCCGTCGATCTTCGGCTCGATCGAGTAGGTGACCGAGTCGCCGTCGAGGCCCTTGATCACGCGCTCGTGGAACTCGCGCAGATCCTCGGTGCCGTACGTGTTGTCGAGCGACAGCATCGCGACGGCACGGGTGACCTTCGGGAACTCGGACACCGGTGCATAGCCGACGCGCCGGGTCGGCGACCACGCGACGACCCAGTCGGGGTGCGCGGCCTCGAGCTCGCGCAGCTGGACCAGCAGCTTGTCGTACTCGACGTCGCTGATCGTGGGGGTCGCGTCGACGTAGTAGCGGCGATCGTGCTCGGTGAGCTCGTCGACGAGCGCGAGGTAGTCTGCCTGCTCCGCCATGGCCGGCGCAGCATAGCGGATCAGTCTTCGTCGAGGTGCGGGGGCCGCCTGCGGCCTTCGATGAAGGCGTCGAGGTCGTGCTCCTCCGACAGCTCCTCGTCGATGACGTCCTCCTCCGAGATCTCGTCGACGCGCACCGAACCGACCGCCATCTTGAGCGGCCGGCGGGGCAGATCGGTGTCGCGCTCGTCGAGCTCCTCGACGGACGGCCCATCGAGATCGAGCTCGATCTCGTCGGGGTCGAGATCGCCGCCGGCCTTGCGGCCCATCAGGCAGCCCGCCTTGACCGTGACCTGGAACGGGCGGCCATCGAAGTAGGCGTCGATCGCTTCCTTGATGTACCAGAACACGTCCTGCATCTCCTGGCCGGAGCCGGCGATGTCCTTCCACTCGCCGAGCGGCCCGTACTCGATCACCGGCGCGAAGAAGAACTCGCGCGAGCTCTTGAACAGGAGCGTGAACTCCTCGGCCTCGATGTCGCCGGTCAGGTTCGCGCCGCGCATGTACTGCTCGACGTGATCGATCGTCGGGTAGCGCGCGATGTGCTTGTCGAGACGGTCGAGCGCCTCGTGCTTGTCGTGCTTGATCAGCACCTCGCGATAGATGTCGTGGAACTCCTCGAACGTGCCGGCGAGCGGCAGCGTGCAGCGGACCTCGCCACCGAGCTTGGTGACACGCGCGAAGTCGCGCAGCGCCTGATCGAGGCTCGGCATCTCGGACAGGCCGAGGTTGCACACGACCAGATCGTAGACGTCGTCGGCGAACGACAGCTTCGGTACCGGACTCTCGGTACGGAAGAACACGCCCTTCTTGCCGAGCGGCCCGAGGTCCGCGATCTTGCGGCGCGCGACATCGAGCATCGCGCTCGACGCGTCGATCGCGATCAGCCGTGAGCCCTCGCTCATCCGGCGCAAGATCTCGACGGTGGGGTAACCGGTGCCACACGAGATGTCGAGCACCTGACCGCGATCCGGAACCGACAGGTTCCGCAGCAGCATCTTGCCGAAACGCGTCCCCCACACGGGCGCGATCTCTTCGTCGTAGATGCGCGCCAGCTTCTCAACTTTGAGAGTGCGCTTTTGCTGAACGGTCACGGCGGTTTACGTAACCGCGATCATGACGGAACCGTGACGCGATGTCTACAACGAGATTTAGGGCGCCGGATTACCCATTCTTCACGTACAGCTCGCCCCCCGAGCGCCGGAACTCCTCGGCCTTGGCGGCCTGGAGCTGGCGAACCTCCTCGGTGAGCTTCATCGAGCAGAACTTGGGGCCGCACATCGAGCAGAAGTGCGCGACCTTGGCGCCGTCGGCGGGCAGCGTCTCGTCGTGGAATTGCTGCGCCGTGTCGGGGTCGAGCGAGAGGTGGAACTGGTCCTTCCAGCGGAACTCGAACCGCGCCTTGGACAGCGCGTTGTCCCGGGCCTGGGCCCCGGGGTGGCCCTTCGCGAGGTCGGCCGCGTGCGCCGCGATCTTGTACGCGATGACACCCGCCTTGACGTCGTCGCGGTCGGGCAGCCCGAGGTGCTCCTTCGGGGTCACGTAGCAGAGCATCGCGGTGCCGAACCAGCCGATCATCGCGGCGCCGATCGCGCTCGTGATGTGGTCGTAGCCGGGCGCGATGTCGGTGACCAGCGGGCCAAGCGTGTAGAACGGCGCCTCCTTGCAGATCTTCATCTGCAGGTCGACGTTCTCCTTGATCTTGTGCATCGGCACGTGGCCGGGGCCCTCGATCATGGTCTGGATGTCGTGCTTCCACGCGATCTCGGTGAGCTCGCCGAGCGTCTCGAGCTCCGCGAACTGGGCGCGGTCGTTCGCGTCCGCTTGCGAGCCGGGCCGCAGCCCGTCGCCGAGCGAGAACGCGACGTCGTACTTCTTCATCACCTCGCAGATGCGCTCGAACTCGGTGTAGAGGAAGTTCTCCTGGTGGTGCGCGAGGCACCACTTCGCGATGATCGAGCCGCCGCGCGACACGATGCCCGTCACGCGCTCCGCGGTGTACGGGATGTACGCGAGCCGCACGCCGGCGTGGATCGTGAAGTAATCGACGCCCTGCTCCGCCTGCTCGATCAGCGTCTCGAGGAAGACATCGATGTTCAGCTTCTCCGGATCGCCGCCGACCTTCTCGAGGCACTGGTAGATCGGCACCGTGCCGATCGGCACCGGCGAGTTACGGATGATCCACTCGCGCGTCTGATGAATGGCCTCGCCGGTCGACAGATCCATGACCGTGTCGGCGCCCCACTTCACGGCCCAGCGGAGCTTGTCGACCTCGTCGCCGATCGACGACTTGACGGCCGAGTTGCCGATGTTCGCGTTGATCTTCACGAGGAAGTTCTTGCCGATGATCATCGGCTCGGACTCGGGGTGGTTGATGTTCGCGGGCAGGATCGCGCGGCCGGCGGCGAGCTCGTCGCGCACGAATTCGGGCGTGACGCTCTCGCGGATCGCGACGAACTTCATCTCCGGCGTGATGATGCCGCGCCGGGCGTAGTGCATCTGCGAGCGGTTGCCGTCGTCGCCGTCGGCGATCCGGGCATCGATCCACGGCTTGCGCAGCTTCGGCAGACCCTGCTGCGGATCGTGACCCTGCGGGCCGGACGTGTCGTAGACATCGAACGGCTGCTCGCCGCCCGAGAGCTGGATGCGGCGCACCGGCACGCGCAGCCCTGCTTGCTCGACGTACACCTTCTCGGAGCTGGGCAGGCCCTCGATCGGGCTGATGGTGACGGACTCGACGGTCGGTAACTTGGTGCTCATGATCTCTCCCTACGCCGGCATTACCCGGGTCAGGTTCTGGGGTCGCACGCTGGCTCGTGCCTCTCAGCCTCCGTGTGGAAGCTCCCCCGCTATGTGCGGTCTGGGTGCGCGGACCCTACCCCAGCTCACGGCTTGCGTCGAGACTTCCCGAGGCGCTCGACATGCTCGAACAGATCGGCGAGCAGGATCGGCTTGCCGAGCACGACCGCATCCGGAATCGCCGGCAGCGGCCGACCCCAGGTTTCGGCCATGAAGATGATCGGCAAGCCCGCGAGCCGAGGCTCGGCGCGCACCGCCGCGATCAGCTGGTGGCCGTTCATCATCGGCATGTTCTCGTCGCAGATGATCACGTCGCACGGCTGGCTGGCGAGGATGCGCAACGCGTCCGCGCCATCGCCTGCCTTGAGCACGCGATGCCCTTCGCCCTCGAGTGCCATCGATAGGACTTCGAGGACGGCAAATTCATCGTCGGCGACGAGAACCGTCAACATCAGCGTTCGCGCAGCCTCCGGCTGGCCCGGAACGAACCCTCGAGGATCTGCCGGGCACTCGACGCATCGGATTCCAGCTCGATGCCGCGATCGGTGATGTGCAGCTCGCGGACGTTGCCGTCGTGCCCCGACCCGCGCTGCTTGACGACCGAGAGCAAGCGCTTCAGCTCGGTGCCGATGTCCAGGTACTCGAGCAGCACGATGTTGTCGACGAGTGCCGACAGGCCCGGGATCCGGACCTCGACCTCGGGACCGAACAGCTTCTGCGTCTCCTCGGTCACCATCACGGTCACGTCCAGCGCGCGCAGCTCGTTGCTGAGCGCGGTGACAAAGCGGATCGTGCGCTCGGGGAACGCGGCGCCCTGCCGGAACCCATCGATGCCATCGATCACGACCCGGCGAACCTGCCGCTCGCGGATGTCGGCGAGCAGGCGCTCGGCGAGCTGATCGAGGCCGAAGCGCAGCGCCGGCTGCCACATGATCGAGATCATGTTCGACTCGACGTGCTGGCGCATCGGCAGGCCGACGTGCTCGGCACCCTCGATCAGCCGCTCGGGCGTCTCGTAGAAGCCGAAGTAGAGGCCCGGCTCCTGCTTCTGCGCGCCCGCGTCCAGGAAGTGCTGGGCGAGCAGCGTCTTGCCGCTGCCCGCGAAGCCGAGCAACAGCGTCGCCGACGACGCGAGCAGGCCGCCGCGCAGCATCTCGTCGAGGTTCGCGATCCCGGTCGACATCCGGCGATACAGCGTCGGCTGGCCCATCTCGGTGCGCCGCGCGAGCAAGAGCTCGGTCCGCGGCCGCACGACGATGCCGTCGTGCGTGATCTCCATGTCGTGACGGCCGAGCATGTGATCGCCACCGCGGAACTTGAGCACCTCGATCTCGCGCACCGCGCGCCGCGAGTTGCGATCGAGCGTGAGCTCCATCATGCCGTCGACCATCGAGTGCTCCGCGCCCGCCGCGTTCACCGCGTTCATGTTCGCGAGCACGATCGTGGTGCACCGTGACATGTCCGAGAGCACCTGCAGCTCGGCGACGAACTCCTTGAGCGCCCACTCGGGCTCTCCGAGCGCGGCGGCCGTCGTGAGCCCGTCGAGCACGAGCAACGACGGTTTCTCGTCGGCGAGCACGCGGCGCAGCAGCGCGAGCAGCCCCGACAGCTTGCGCTCCCGCAGCACGAGATACGCGCCTACGTACGAGACACTCGAGCCGATCGCCTCCGGCTTGAAGAACGCCATCGACGTCATGTTGCGCAGCATGCGCGCGTGGGTCTCGGCGAGCAGTGTCACGTAGACCGCGCGCCGGCCGGCGTCGATGTGCCTGAAGCACGCCTGGTTGCCCAGCGTCGTCTTTCCCGTTCCGGGTCGCCCCATCACCAGATAAACGCCGCCGGCAACGAGGCCACCGCCGAGCAGCAGGTCGAGTCCGGAGACCCCTGTCGAGATACGTTCTTGTGCTTCCACCGGTGCCATCCGTCTACGTCGTTGTCGCCGTTCGTCCGGCGAGACGCCAGCGTCACGGACCAGCTAACATGCCTCAAGTCGCTGTCTCAATGGTCGACGATCAGTAGTCGCGCGCCGAGAAACATCGTGGCAAATACGCACAGCTTCGGCCGGTATCGTGTGACGAAAACGCTCGGCACTGGCGCGATGGGCGAGGTGTTCGAGGCCATCGACGACGTGCTCGGCCGCGAGGTCGCGATCAAGACGCTGCGCGACGCCAGCGGTATCACGGCGCGCTTCATCGACGACCGGTTTCGCAACGAGGCTCGCGCGATCGCGCAGCTGTCGCATCCTGGTGTCGTCCAGGTCTTCGACATCGATCTGAGTGCCGACCCGCCCTACCTCGTGATGGAGCGCGTCGCCGGGCCCGCGCTCTCGGAGCGCCTGAAGTCGGGGCCGCTGCACGGCGGTGAGGTCGTCGCTCTCGGCATCCAGATCGCGCGCGCCCTGGCCGCCGCGCACGCGGCCGGCGTCGTTCACCGCGACGTCAAGCCGTCGAACATCCTCGGCGCCGACGCGGGGACGTGGAAGCTCGCCGACTTCGGCGTCGCGCACGTGCCCGACTCGTCACTGACGATGACCGGCCAGTTCGTCGGCTCGCCGGCCTATGCGCCACCGGAGTCGCTCCTGCGCGGCGTCTCCGCCGCGGCCGGCGATGTCTACGGCCTCGGCGCCACGCTCTACCAGGCGGCGGCGGGCCGGTGGCCGCGCCTGGACGCGGATGCCGCGCTCCTCGCGCCGGTGCCGCCGGTCGGCCAGCTCGCGCCCGGGCTTCCCGCGCACGTGGCGGGCGCGATCGATCGCGCGGTGGCGCTCGAGCCCGACCAGCGGCCGACCGCGAGCGAGCTCGCCGAGCTGCTCGCCGGCGTCGCACCCGGCGGGCGGCACGCAACC
>DAIRFU010000063.1:11959-16743 GCA_036794935.1 Kofleriaceae bacterium
CCGTTGCGCCGGCGCGACCGCGCTGGCGGCCGTGGGCGATCGCGGGCGCGATCGTGCTCGCGATCATCATCGCGCTCGCGATGCGTGGCGGCGACGCCGAGGTCGCTCGCATCGCACCCGCCGGCATCCCGGCGATCGCCCCGGACGAGCTGCCACCCGTCGGTCAGATCGAGGTACGGCCCCCGCCGAACCTGACCGAGAAATCCGGGCGCGACTGGGAGAAGGTCGTCGAGAAGATCTACGACCACGAGCCCGGCAAAGCGCTGCACGAGCTCGACAAGTGGGAGCGCAAGTACGGCGAGCGCGCGGAGACGCAGTACCTGCGCGCGCAGCTCGAGCGCCTGCCGATCGAGGGCGAGGACGAGTGATCGCGGCGGCCGATCACGGCAGGTGATCGAGCGAGACGAACGCGTCCTCGAGCGCGGCCATCATCACCTCCGCCGTCGGGAAGCGCTGGTCGGGATCTTTCGTCAGCGCGGCGTCGACGAGCGCGACCAGCTGCGGCGTGCACCATGGCTGCTGCTTGGCGAGCATGTCGAGCCGCGGCGGCGGCGCCTTGACCTGCATCCGCATCTGCATCATCGGATCGGGGTGATCGAACGGCACGCGGCCGGTCAGCATCTCGAACAGGATCGTCGCGACCGCGTAGAGATCGGCGCGGCCGTCGACGGTGCGGCCGAGCGCCTGCTCGGGCGACATGTAGGCGGGGGTGCCGAACACGAGCCCCGTCGTGGTCAGCTTGCCGCCGCCCATCGCCGCCTCCGCGTCGCCGATCAGCTTGACGAGGCCGAAGTCGACGATCTTCGCGCGCTCCCAGCCACCCATATCGACGAGCATGATGTTGTCGGGTTTGAGGTCGCGGTGGACGAGGCCGTGGCCGTGCGCGTGGCCAACGCCATCGAGCAGCTGGCGTGCGATGACGAGCGCGCGCCGAGGCTGCAGCTTGCGCTCCTGCGCGAGGATCTTCGTCAGCGTGCGGCCGCGCACGCGCTCCATGACGAGGAACAGGTAGCCGGCCTCGACAAACACGTCGATCGCGGCGACCAGGTTCGGGTGATCGAGCATGCGCACCGCGTTGGCCTCGCGGGCGAACCGCTTGGTCGCCTCGGCCTGCGGGTTCATGCCGCCCGCCGGCGACTTGAGCGCGAAACTATTGCCGGTGTCGTCCCTGACCTCCCACACGCCCCCCATGCCGCCCCGGCCCAGGGGACCGACGAGCGTGTACTTGCCCAGGCGCATGCCGGGCTCGAAGGCAGGTGCGGTCACGCGGTCCCAAGTTATCGCAGTCCGGAGCATGCAATCGAGGGCCACGTGCTAGGAATCCGGCATGGACGGAAAGCTGCCTGTAGTCGCTGACAAACCGGCGGTTGACATGACCGACGAGCAGCTCGAGGCCGAGATCCGGCGGCTCAAGACCGAGCGCAACGCGGTGATCCTCGCCCACTACTACCAGGAGTCGGAGATCCAGGATCTGGCCGACTTCGTCGGCGACTCGCTCCAGCTCTCGCAGGCCGCCGCGAAGACGCAGGCCGACGTGATCGTGTTCTGCGGCGTTCACTTCATGGCGGAGACCGCGAAGATCCTGAACCCGACCAAGATCGTGGTCGTCCCCGATCTGTCGGCCGGCTGCTCGCTCGCCGACGGCTGCCCGGCCCCGGCGTTCGCGCGCTGGCTCGAGCAGTACCCCGGCCACACCGTCGTCAGCTACATCAACTGCTCCGCCGAGGTGAAGGCGCTCTCCGACGTCATCTGCACGTCATCGAACGCGGTCAAGATCGTCAACGCGCTCGCCGGCGAGAAGGTCGTGTTCGCGCCCGACCGTCACCTCGCGGCGTTCGTCGCCAAGCAGGCGAACCGGCCCGACCTGGTCACCTGGCAGGGCACCTGCATCGTCCACGAGACGTTCTCGGAGAGGCGGCTGCTCGAGCTGATGGCCCAGCACCCCGACGCCGACGTGATCGCGCACCCCGAGTGCACCGAGGCGATCCTGCGCCACGCGAACCACATCGCGTCGACGAGCGGGCTCATCGCGTACGCGCGGACCAGCCCGAAGCAGACGTTCATCGTCGCCACCGAGGCCGGCATCATGCACAAGATGCAGGCGGCGGCGCCGGGCAAGACGCTGATCGCGGCGCCCCCCGAGGACGAGAGCTGTGCCTGCAACATGTGCCCGTTCATGCGCAAGAACACGCTCGAGAAGCTCTACCTGTGCATGCGCGATCTCGCGCCGCAGGTCGATGTTCCCGAGAGCGTGCGCGTCAAGGCGCTCAAGCCGATCCAGCGCATGCTCGAGATGAGCGCGTGACCCGCGCGCTGGTCGCCGTCGTTTTCATCGCCGTTCTGGGCGCCGCCTGCGACCGCAACGCGGTCCCGTCCCCGCCACCGCCGCTGCCCGTCGCCGCCGCCCACCAGGTCGCGCCGCGTGGGTTTTCGATCCCGCGCCAGACCACCCAGCTCGTCACCGCGATCGTCGACGACTGGAGCTCGACGCACGCGCGCGTCGCGCTGTGGCAGCGCACGGCCGCGGGCTGGCAGCGCGTCGGCGAGCCGTGGCCGGCGGTGATCGGCAGCACCGGCGCGGCATGGGGGGTTGGCCTGCAGCCAGCGCAGCGCGACGGGCCGACCAAGCGCGAGGGCGACCGCAAGAGCCCGGCCGGCGTGTTCGCGCTGCGCGGCAGCTACGGCTACGCCGATGCGGCACCGCACGGCTGGCGCATGCCGTATGCACGGAGCACGGACTTGCTCTGCGTCGACGATCCGGCCTCGGATCGGTACGCGCGCATCGTCGACATCAAGCAGGTCGCGTCGGACTGGGCGTCGGCCGAGCAGATGCGCCGCCCCGACGCGCTCTACACGTGGGTCGTCGACGTCGCGCACAACCCCGACGCCACACCCGGCCTCGGCAGCTGCATCTTCTTGCACGTGTGGAGCGGCCCCGACTCGGCGACCGTCGGCTGCACCGCGATGGAACAGGCCACGCTCGCGGCCCTGCTCGGCCGGCTCGATCCCGCCGCGCATCCGCTGTACGTGCTGTTGCCCCGCGCCGAGTACACGGCGGTCGCTGCCGCGTGGGGCTTGCCCGCGCAGTAACGCTCTGCGAGGCTCCCCGTCATGATCTGGAAGACGATCTTGGTCCCGCACGATTTCTCGTCGTCCGCGAATCACGCCGCCGCGCTCGCGCGCGACGAGGCGAAGCTGCACGGCGCGGCGATCCAGCTGCTGCACGTCGTCGACCTGCCGGGCCAGCTCACGCCCAGCACCGTGATCGTCCCCGACGCGACCGGCGCGCCGATCAGCATCAAAGAGTACGCGGTCGGCCAGGCCGAGGCGCATCTGAACGACATCGTGGAGCGACTCGGCAAGGACGGCGTCAAGGCGCAGTCCTTCATCCGCATCGGCAAGCCCGAGGACGAGATCGTGCGGTTCGCGGCCGAGAACACGTCCGATCTGATCGTGATGGGCACGCACGGCCGCACCGGGCTCGCCCACATGCTCGTCGGCAGCGTCGCCGAGCGCGTCGTGCGCACGAGCACCGTGCCCGTGCTGACGATCCGCGCCACGTAGTCAGCTCGCGGAGCGCGGCGATTCTCCTGTCGCACCCGGGCCGGAACAGCCCGTGAACTTCGCTTCACAGCGCGAGGATAAGCCGGCGAGCGACACGTCCAGCCGCTGGCATCGCGGTTGCTTTCCCAACGCCGATGAAGGTCGCCATCCTCGCCGCGGTACTTGCCGGGTGTGCCGGATCCGACAGCCGCCAGATCCCGCTTCGGACCCCGCTGCGAGCACATCCGCCGACGGGGTTTCCTTCACCCGGCGCTCTCTACGAAGCACTCAACGCGCGCCTCGACCCTTGTTATGGCGCGCAGTCCGCGTACGCGATCACCGAGATCTGGTTCGCCATCCAGCCCGATGGTTCGGTCTCGGATATCGAGCTGCGCCCGACCCGCGCGGCGTGGATGACGCGTGGTGTCGCCGAGCTCGAGCATCGCGATCCGGCAGCGAACCACGACTCCGCCGTTGATTGCTGCCTTCTCGCGCTGGTCGAGTCGCTACACTTTCCCGAGCCGGACGCGATCACGCCGGTCGATGTCCACGTCGAGTTTCACCATGAGCCCGGGCTGACGATCGCTTGGCCGCGCTCGTACGAGCTGTGCCGCTGACGTGGATCCCGGTTCGGCGCCGACCGAGAGCTTAGCCAACGCCCATGCGGCCGCCGTCGCGCAGCGCCTTGGGGATCAGCACGCTGGGCTCGCCGGTCGCTACCAGCCATAACTGGTGCGCGGCGCGAGTGACGCCGATGTGGAGCAGGTGGCGCGCCCAGTTGACCGCCGGGTAGCTCGACTCGTTGACGTCGACCATGACGACGTAGTCGAACTCGAGGCCCTTGACCTGCGCGACGTCGGTGACGTCGATGCCGGGCTGGAAGTTGAACTCGTCGCGGCGCACGCGGCGCAGCGCAGGCACCTCCGCGCGGCGCAGGCCCTCGAAGTAGGCGTCGGCTTGCTCGGGGTGGCGCGAGATCACCGCGCACGACGCGGTCGGCTCGCGGCCCATCAGCGTGCGCAGCGCGTCGCCGAGGAACGCGACCGCCTCGCCGACATCGCCGAACTCGTGGAGCTCGACCGGCTCGCCCGGGCGCGCCGCGAGCGGTTCGTCGGGCGCGAGCTCGGGCCCGAGGATCTCGCGTGCGAGCAGCATGACCTCGGCGGTCGACCGGTACGACAGCTTGAGCGGTCGCACGATCACCGGCTGGCCGATCTGAGCGAGCAGCTCGGACCAGCCCG
>DAIRFU010000527.1:0-5050 GCA_036794935.1 Kofleriaceae bacterium
GCTCGGCGAGGCCGACGTGCTCGCGCGAGCGCGTCGCACCGACGCCGCGATCTCGACCTACCTGCCGATCCCGCCGCGCGCGCCGGGCGACGACACGACCGCGGCGACCGCCACCTATCGCGCCGGTAGCCTCCTGCTCGACGCGCACCGCGACGTCGACGCGTGGACCGCACTGTGGCGAGTCGTCACCGACTGGCCGGACGAGCCGCTCGCCGGCGACGCGCTCGAGAAGCTCGTCGACGATGGCCGCCGCCGCGATGCGCGCGCGCTCGCCGATCAGCTCGCGAAGCTGCTCACACCGCTCGCCGAGACCGAGGTCGCGGACAACCTGTTGTGGGCGCTCGCCGACCTCGAGGAGCACGAGCTCGCGAACCCGGCGGCCGCGCGCGCGCTCTACGACCGGATCCCTGCCGATCATCCCGACAGCGGCATGCGCGACGACGCGCGCTGGCACGCGGCCCGGCTGTCGCGCGAGCTCGGCGACGCGCCGGGGGCGGCCGAGCGGCTGCGCGCCCTGCTCGGGACCCGCGAGGTCGCGTTCGGCCCCGGCAGCTACTTCTCGATCTGGCTCGACGACGCGCAGCTCGAGCTCGGCAAGCTGCTCCGCGACGAGCTCCACGACCTGCCCGGCGCGATCGCGGCGTTTCGCCGGCTACCGAAGGATTACCCGGCGTCGATCCTCAAGGACGACGCGCTGTACGAGCTGGCGGCGACGCTCGCGAAGGCCGGCCAGACCAGCGAGGCGTGCCGCGCCATCGCCGAGCTTGGGCGCCTGGCGCCGGACTCGAAGTACCTCGAGCGGGCGAACGCCCTCGCCGGCGAGCTCGCGTGCCCATCATGACCGAGCCCGCCGCGATCCGCTTGCAGGACGTGCACAAGCGCTACGGCCGGCGCGAGGTGCTCGCCGGCATCTCGCTCGACGTCCCGCGCGGCGCCAAGCTCGGCCTGATCGGGCCTGCCGCCGCCGGCAAGAGCGTCCTGCTCAAGCTCGTGTGCGGGCTCGAGCAGCCCGACCGCGGCGCGATCGACGTGCTCGGCGAGAGCATCGTCGGCAAGCGCGAGGTCCAGCTCGGCGATCTGCGCCAGCGCATCGGCATGCTGTTCCAGAACTACGCCCTGTTCGACTCCCTGTCCGTCGCCGGCAACGTCGCGTTCCCACTCGAGCAGCGCGGCGGGATGACCGCCGACGCGATCGCGAGTCACGTCGAGGCCCGGCTGCGCGCGGTCGGCCTCGCCGGCAGCGAGCACAAGCTGACCGGCGAGCTGTCGGGCGGCATGAAGAAGCGCGTCGGGATCGCCCGCGCGACCGTCGCCGATGCCGAGATCGTGATCTACGACGAGCCGACGGCCGGCCTCGATCCGGTCACCACCCAGAAGATCTACGATCTGCTCTCGGCCGACCAGGCACGGACCGGCGCGACGGTGCTCGCGGTATCGTCGGACGTGGTGGCGCTCGCGCAGTTCGTCGACGAGATCGCGTTCCTCTACCGCGGCCACATCATCCACCGCGGCCCGGCCCGCACCATCAGCGATGCGCCCGATCCGATCGTCCGTCAGTTCGTGCGCGGCGAGCTCGAGGGACCGCTCGACGAGGGGAACCGTCTCCGCGAGAGCGAGCGCAGCGAGCGGAGGCGGGTGTGATCGGCGGGCGCGCGCTCGAGGGCATCGGCGGCAGCACGATCCGCATCGCGCAGGAGGTCGGCGGCATGGTCGTGCTCACCGGTCAGGTGCTGCGCGCGCTCGTGCCGCCGCGCATCGACGGCCGCGAGCTGACCAAGAACCTCTACAAGATGGGCAACCGCTCGGTGCCCATCGTCGTGCTCACCGCGTTCTTCGCGGGCGGCCTGATGACGCTGCAGACCGGGCCGTTCGTGCTCAAGCTCGGCGCGACCTCGCTCGCCGGCTGGGGGGCCGGGTACGCGGTGCTGCGCGAGATCGGTCCGATCCTGATCGCGCTGATGTTCTCGGGCCGCGTCGGCGCGAACAACACCGCCGAGCTGGCGACGATGACGGTCACCGAGCAGCTCGATGGCCTGCGCGCGCTCGCGATCGATCCGGTGCGCTTCCTGGTGGTGCCGCGCGTGCTCGCGATGATGGTGATGCTGGTCGCGCTCACCGTGGTCGGCGACCTCGTCGCGCTGCTCGGGGCCTCGGTGGTCGGCCGCGCGATGCTCGGCATCGATTGGTCGACGATGTACTACTCGTTCGCCGACAACCTCCAGCCCTACGACTTCTTGCACGGCGTGTACAAGTCGATCGCGTTCGGCGGCGCGATCGCGATCACGAGCTGCTACTTCGGCGTCACCGTCAAGGGTGGCGCGGTCGGCGTCGGCCGCGCGGTCAACGCCGCCGTCGTCGCCGCCGCGGTCTCGATCATGCTGCTCGATTTCTTCCTCACCTACACGACCGGATGAAGCTCGTCACCACACGCATCGAGAACCTCGGCGGTGTCGTCCTCGACGCGTCGCGCGCCGTCGTCGAGCTGTGGCTCGTCTACGTCTCGACGATCGCGGGGCTCGTACGCGGTCTGTCGCGCCGGCGGGGCATGCGCGGCCGTCCCAAGGGCGAGCTCGTGCGCCAGCTTCACGCGGTCGGCAACAAGTCGCTCGTGTTCATCATCGTCACGCTCGGCTTCATCGGCATGGTGATGACCTACGAGGCGTGCCTGCAGCTGTCGCGCGTCACCGGCGACTTCTCGCAGGTCGGCAGCCAGTACATCCGCCTCATCGTCTCGGATTTCGGTCCGACGCTGACCGCACTGATGCTCGCGACCCGGGTCGGGGCCGGCATCGCCGCCGAGATCGGGTCGATGAAGGTCACCGAGCAGATCGACGCGCTGCGCATGAGCGGCGTGTTGCCGATCGACTACCTGATCGTGCCGCGCTTCGTCGCGTGCGTGGTCATGACGCTGATGCTGTCGCTGCTCGGCGGACTCGTCATGTACACGGCCGGTGGCCTCACTGCCCAGTACTCGTTCGGGGTCAACCCGAACACGTTCTTCGACCTGACCCAGATCCGCGGCCGCCACCTCGCGCTGTTCGTGGTCAAGGCACTCTCGTACGGCGCGGCGATCCCGGTCGTCGCCGGCTTCTGCGGTCTGCGCGCGCGCGGCAGCAGCGAGGGGGTCGGCTGGGCGACCACCGCGGCGGTGATCGGCTCGAGCTTCGCGGTGATCGTGCTCGACTTCGTGATCTCGGCGGCCGCGCTGTTCCTCACGGGCGGTGACCTGTGACGGCGTACATCGAGTTCAAGGGCGTGACCAAGGCGTTCTCCGGCAAACCGGTGCTGCGCGGCATGGATCTGGCGGTGAACAAGGGCGAGGTCATGTTCATCATCGGCACCTCCGGTGTCGGCAAGTCGGTGACGATCAAGCACCTGATCGGCCTGTTGCGCATCGATGCCGGCGAGATCTGGTTCGATGGCACGCGCGTCGACCAGATTCCCGAGCGCGACCTGGCGCCGCTGCGCAGGCGGATCGGCATGGTCTTTCAGAGCTCGACCCTGTTCGACTCGATGACCCTCGCCGAGAACGTCGCCCTGCCCCTGCGCAAGCATCAGGGGATGCGCCACGGCCGCGCGCTCGCCGAGGCCCGGCAGCGCCTCGCCCAGGTCTACATGGACGAGTACGCCGATCGCTACCCGGCAGAGCTGTCCGACGGCATGCGCAAGCGGGCCGCGATCGCGCGCACGCTGGCGCTGGGCCCCGAGGTCGTGCTGTTCGACGAGCCGACGACCGGCCTGGACCCGGTGAGCGCGCGCCGCGTCGACCGCCTCATCCGCGAGCTCGCCACCTCGCTCGGCGTCACCGCGGTCGTCGTCTCGCACGATCCACCGTCGATCTTCGGCGTCGCCGACCGCGTCGCGTTCATCTACCAGGGCAAGGTCCACGCCGTCGCGACGCCCACCGAGCTGCGCGCGTCGCCCGATCCGATCGTGCAGCAGTTCATCAACGGCCACTCGTCCGGCCCGATGGAGACGCCCGGCTTCTGATCACTTCGGCGGGCGCGAGATGATCTTCCAGGGCTGGCGCTTCAAGATCTTGCCGAGCTCCTTCGCATCCTCGGGGAACTCGGGGTCGTTCATGAGCTTGAGCAGCGAGCCCTCGCCGCGCGCGAAGCGCTGCTGGAGCACCTCGACCTGCGCGAGCAGCGGATCGACCTTGTCGATCGCGGCACGCACGCGATCGATGGCGAGCTCAACCTTGTCGATCGCCTCGGCGCCGCGGCTGCCGAGCCGGCCGCGCAGGGCATCGAGGCCGGCGCCGAGCCGGGTCGCGCTCGCGCGTAGCTTCGCGATCGTGGCGCGGGCCTGGCCGAGCGTCGTGTCGCCGCGATCGAGCATGGCGCGCATCCGGTCGGTCCCCACCTCGCCGCCGAGCGCGGCGTAGGTCTGGCGGCCCTCGTCGAGGAGCGCGGCGACATCGTCGCGCAGGTGGACGTCGGGCGCGATCTGATCGAGGGTCGCGCGCAGCCGGTCGACCTCCGCGGTCAGCGCGTCGAGCTCCGGGCGCACCTCGGCGGCGAACGCCGCCGCCGTCGTCAGGTTGTCCCAGGTGCGCTGGAGCACGCGATCGAGGCTCGGCGGATCGCGACCGAGGATCTCGTCGCCGTCACGCAGGTAGCGGGCCTCCCCCTCGGGGGCCGGCGCGATCTCGAGGTACTTGCCCGACAACGCGCCGCGCGAGGTCACGAACACATCGCCGCCGTAGCGGATCCGGCGCGCCGCACCCGCCTCGATCGCGACCTTGACCATGACGCCGTCCTCGTCGCCGAGTAGCGGGGTCGAGCCGCGCGGGACGAGCGCGATGGACTCGACATGGCCGACCGGCTGGCCGGCGACGACGAACGCGGCGCCCTCGTGGAGATCACCGGTCGTGTGGAAGTAGACCCGCAACCGGATCCGCGAGCCCCACTCGATCTGGTCGTACACGAACACGACGAACAGGATCGAGAGCACGAGCAGCACGAGCGTCACCGCACCGACCCGGCGGGTGAGGCGTTCGTCTTGCGCGAGCAGGCTCATCGCGCGCGAGACCTTCCGCGCCCACGTG
>DAIRFU010000528.1:0-5037 GCA_036794935.1 Kofleriaceae bacterium
GGGCGCGGCGGGTTCTTCGGCGTGGCGTCGAGGTACTGGGTGAGCGCCGAGACTGCCTGCGAGTCCTGGATCTTGCCGATCGCGCGCACGAGCTCGACGCGCGCCGGATCGGGACCGAAGTCGGCGCGCACCAGCACGAGGCCGAGTGTCGACGCGAGGATCCCGTCCGGCACCTTGCCGAGGTGGTCGCCGATCTTGCGCGCGAGATCGACATCGGCCATCGCGGCGAGCGCCTTGGCCGCCGGCTCCTCGCCGCGCGCGAGCAGCGCGAACAGCGGCTCGACCGCCTCGCGGACGTGCGCCTTGGCCGCGGCCGCGGCCGCTGCGGCCCGGACCTTGGACGTCATGTCGTGCAGACCGGCGACGACCGCCTTGCGCGCGACCGGATCCGGATACATCGCGAGTGCGCCGATCGCGGCGCTGCGCACGGTCGGATTGTGGTGGCCCGCGTAGCGGGCGAGCGCGGTGACATCCGGCGGAGCCGGGTGCAGCGCGAGCGCGCCGAGCGCGACCGTGGCGACGTCGGCCGGCAGCCCCATCGCGAGCGCGTCGAGCAGCGCATCGTGCGCCGCCGGATCGGGCGAGGCGCCGAGCGTCTCGGCGGCCCTGGCGGCAGCCTCGACGTCCGTGCCGCCGAGCGCGGCCATCAGGGGCGCGAGATCGACCTTCGCCGCCCTGCCGGGCCGCCGCTTCGCCGCCTTCGCCGGTGTCTTGGCCGCGGGTGCTCCGCTCGCCGCGCCGCCGAGGGCGAACGCCAGCCCTACCACGAGCCACGTCCTGGTTCTCATTGGCGCGTCGTACCGCAAGATCCGCACGCGGTTCAACAGCCAGGATCGCCGACGCGGCACCGGGCGGTGATGTACAAGTACAGCGTGGATCCAGCCGTCCTGCCGATCCTGATGTGCCCCCGGTGCCGGACCGCCGCGCCGTTCTCGCAGCTGCGTCACCCGCGCTGCAACGCGTGCGGGCTCGAGCCCCAGACCGGCCGCCACGGCGTGCTCGACCTCATCGACGTCGCGATCGGCGGCGAGCCGACCGCGGCGAGCACCGAGCAGCGGCTCATGGAGAGCGACCTCATCGCGCGCATCTACGATCGCTTGTGGCGGCCGGCGTTCGTGCGCCTGCTCGCGGGCAAGGGCGCCGGTGCGGCGGTCGGCGGCATCTCCGGCGAGCTGTTCATTCACAAGCACAGCCTGTCGCTCGACGATCGTCCCGGACCGTGGCTCGATCTGTCGTGCGGGCCGGGCGCGTTCGTGCGCGCGCTCGCGGCGGCTGCACCCGGCGCGCTCGTCGTCGGGCTCGACATCTCGCGCGCGATGCTCGACGTCGCCGCGCAGCGCACCGGCGGTTACACGAACGCGGTGCTCGTCCGCGCCGATGCCCACGCGCTGCCGTTCGTCGACGGCGCGTTCGGTGGCGTCAACAACGCCGGCGCGCTCCACGCGTACGACGACCCCGAGCTCGTGTTCCGCGAGATCCGCCGCGTGCTGCGGCCCGGTGGCATCTACGTCGGCTCGACGTTCGCGGAGGCCGACTCGCTCGCCGGCCGCCTCGCCGCGCGTGCCGCCGGGATCCGCCGCTTCGAGACCAGCGAGCTGCGTGCCTGGCTACAGCGCATCGGCTTCGCCGACTACGAGGACGTGCGCCTCGGCGGCGCGTTCGTGTTCCGCGTCCGCCGGCCCTGAGCTCGAGGTCAGAAGCGGCCGCCGAGCAGCGTCACGCCCATGCCGCGGGCGCCGGTCGCCAGCGTGGACGAGAGCGGCCGCAGCCCGATCCCGCCGACCGTCCACGAGCCGTCCGAGTTGCGCGCGATCGCGGCGGCGGGAGCGTCGTCGGCGCCGGTGCCGTCCTGGACGTCGAGGCCGACGTCGAGGTTGCGGGTCAGCCGCAGGCCGAGGTACGCACCGCCGACGAGACCGGCCGAGGACAGCAGGCCGACGACCTGCTCGTCGGTGTCCGTCGAGGAGTCCGCGATCGCCGCGTAGAGCAGGAACGGCAGCGCGCCACCGGCAGCGGCGAGCCCGGCGACGCGCAGCATCCGGCGCGGCGTCGTGTTCGTGTTCGGCGCCGCGATCACGCCGACGACCACGCCGCCTGCCGCGCCGACGATCGCGTTGACCGCGTACGCCTCGGGCTGCGCCGGCTGCATCAGCATGCCGATGGTCAGGCCGCCCGCGGTGCCGATGCCGGCGAGCGTATCGACGAGCGCGACGTCGCCACGCGTCAGCTTGTGGTTCTTCGCGAGCGCACCACCGCCGACGAGGCCGAGCGTCGAGCCGATGCTCGCGCCGAGCAGCACGCCCCTGGCCGACACCGTGCTATCGCCCGCGCCGCTCACCGCGTCACCGAACAGGCCGCCGATCACGCCGCCCCACAGGTTCATCGAGCCGGCCGTGCGCACCTGCGCCTCGTCCCAGTCGAGCTTGTGGATCATCGAGCGCGCGAGCAGGCCCGCGCCGACGCCGCCCGCGATACCGAGCGGCACCGCGACGGAGGCCGGGCTGTCCTGGCCGATGTACGCGCCGAGCGTCGCGCCGAGCACGCCGCCGTAGAATGCGCCGTGGACCAGCGCGGCGGTGCGGCCGTCATGCTCCTGGCGATCGACCAGCTGGCTCGGCGGCGGATCGCGGCTCGGATCGAACGTGGTCGGATCGGTGATCGGCGACAGGTCGACGTTCTCCGCCGGCGGGACCTGCGAGGGCGGCGTGGCGGGCGGCTCGTCGTGAATGTTCAGGGCCTGATTGACGACCTTGATGATGTAGTGGGCGCGATCGGCGGCGTTGCCCTTGGGGCTCTTGACCAGCGCCTCGACCGCGAGCTGCTTGGCGTCGACGTAGATCTTGGCGTCGAGTAGCTCCTGCGCACGATCGACCAGCGCCTCGGCGACCTGCTCGTTCAGGACCGAGTCGGTCCCGTACGGATTCTGCGGCTGAGCCGCCGCCTGCCCCGCCCACAGCAATGCGGCGAGCGTCACACCCGTACGCGTTCGCGCCATGCCGGAACGGGTTACCACTAGGACCGCGTGGGCGCCAGAGGGGGCGCGTCGTCGGGCGGCCTGGGCAGCGGCCCGGTCTGCGTCCGGGGCGCATCTTTCCAGCGTTTTCTGTAGAAGTACATGAACACCACTTGCACCGCGGACAGGATCGGCACCGCGAGCAGCGCGCCGACGAGCCCGTAGCTGTGCTCGCCGAGGAACAGCGCGAAGATCACGAGCACCGGGTGAATCTTCGCCGCGGTGCCGATGATCTTCGGGTTCAACAGATTGGCCTCGATGAAGTGGATGCCGACGATCCACAGGGTCATCGCGATGCCGCGGAAGATGTCGATGCCGGCGTCGCCCGAGACCAGCGCGACCGTGACGATCGGGAGCGATGACAGGATCGAGCCGAAGATCGGGATCAGACTCATCACGCCTGCGACGGTCGCGAGGATGAGGCCGTACTTGATGCCGAAGATCACGAGGCCGATGTACGTGAGCACGCCGTTGATCACGCAGATCAGGAGCTGGCCGCGGATCACGCCGGACAGCCCGCGATCCATGCCGGCGATGATCACGTCGTAGTCCTCGCGCACGTTTGCCGGGAACAGGCCGCGCAAGAACGCGTGCACCTTCTCCAGATCGATCAGGATGAACGCCCCGATCATCAACGTGAAGAAGAAGTAGAAGATGCCCTTCACGAAGCCGGTGATGACCGCCTGGCCGAACCGCACCGCCTCGTTGAGCTTGGACTGCAGCCCGACGATGCCCTTCTTGACGTAGGTGCGCAGCTTGTCCTCGAGCGTGACTGGCTCGGGCGGCGTCTCGAGAGCCTGGAGGTGAAACCCGCCGTCGGGTGTCGGCTTGACGTCGACGCCGTTCGGCGTGAGCTGCACGGCGAGGCGCCCGTCGGGTAGCGGCGTCACCGTGAACGCGGTGCCCGGTGGCTCGGGCATGTCGGCGACCGGCGTGCGCTCCTCGGGCACGGTCTTGACCTCGGCGAGCGACGGGAAGCTGTGCTCGAGCCAGCGCGCCGTCGACGGCACGTAGTGCTCGTTGATCTTCTTGTAGAGCGCGGGCGCTTCCTTGCCGAGCCGAGCGATGTCGCGCGACAGCCGCGGCACGAGCAGGAACATGAAGCCGGTGACCGCGGCGAGAAACACGATGTAGCAGAAGATGATCGCGATCCAGCGCGGCATGCGCAGGGTCCCGTCCTTGCGCTCGGACATCCAGCGCACGACGGGCGCGAGCACGTACGAGATCAGGAACGCGAAGATGAACGGCAGCAGGACCTTCCGGCCCAGCACCGCCATGAACACGATGAACAGGGGAAATCCCCAGCGCGACAGGAAGCGCCGCGACGGCGCGTTCTCGCCGAACCAGGTATCGCGCCGCGTGCGCATGCTGCCGGGCAACGGCCCCGACACCGGCCCGCTCTCGCTACGCGGAATTCCTTCCGAGGGTGGTCCGGGCGGGTCTTCGGGTGTCATCCCGGCGCCGGTATACCAGAGGTTGCTGCACGTGCTGCAGCGAGCGCGCTACGGGCTGCGCCGCCACGCGCCCGAGAACCAGCCACCCACCCGACCGAGCAGTGATCGTCGCATCCCCGCCCGCGCCAGCTCGTCGTCCGTGAGCCCCGCATCGAGCGTGGCCGACGGCAGCGACACGTCGGGTGCCGCGCCGAGCAGCCCCTCGGGCCGCGCACCGCGCACAGAGGCGCGGCGATCGCGCGGTGCGACCGGTGGTGGCTCGACACCGGTCTCCATGCGCAGCGTGCCCCAGCGCCGGCACTGACCGCACCGCCACGTGAACGGGCCGGGCCGATGTCCACAGTGCGAGCATTGCCAGCGGCCGCGCAGCGCCCACGCGAGCGCGCCCTGCTCGCCCGCGATCAGCTCGAGGGCCTGGCGGATCGCGCGCTTGTCACCGCGCGCGAGCGCGAGTTGCCCGGCGTCGAATCGACCTCCTTGAGTTTCAAGGCATTCGCCACCTCGGCCATGCTGAAGTTCATTCCCTCGAGGGTCGCCAGCGTCATCTTCTGGACTTCCAGCGCCTGGATG
>DAIRFU010000529.1:0-1384 GCA_036794935.1 Kofleriaceae bacterium
CGCTCGCCGAGGATCTGCGCCGGTTCCAGACCGGCAAGCTGGTCAGCGCGCACGCGTACACGCCGTGGCAGCTCGTGCGCAAGAAGCTCGCCCAGCACCGCGGCATCGTCGTGATGGCCGTGGCGTGCGCGATCGCGCTGGGCGCGGTCGGCGTCGAGTCGTTTCGCACCGTCGTCGCCGAGCGCGACATCGCTCGCGGCGAGCGGGCGCGGGCCGAGGATGCGCGGCGCAACGCGGAGGAGCGCAGGCGCGAGCTCGTGCTCGTACAGGCCGAGACGTCACTGCGCAAGGATCCGACCGCGGCTCTCGCCTGGCTCAAGCTGCACCCGGTCACCGACCGCGATCGCGCGCACGTCGTCGATGTGATGGACGAAGCGCTCGCGCTCGGCGCGGCCCGCCACGTGTGGAGGCCGGGCGACTGGGTGTTCGATGTCGCGTTCACGCCTGACGGCAAGACGCTGATCCCGGCGGTCCGCGACGGCAAGCTCCGGGCGTACGACGTCGAGACCGGCCGGATGCGCGAGATCGGCAAGAGCCTGGGGCCGATCGACGCGGTCGCGGTGTCGCCCGATGGCCGCACGCTCGTCACCGGCGGCGGCCTCGGCGACGTGGTCGCGTGGCCGCTGCGTGCCGGCGGCACCAAGCGCGTGCTCGCCGACCGCGGCCGGCCGGTGACCGCGGTGACGTTCGACCGCGACGGCAAGCGCGTCCTCGTCGATCGCGGCGGCGTCGCCGAGATCCTGGGACTCGACGGTGTCGTGACCAAGCTCGGCCCCGAGTCGATCGTGCGCAGCGCGGTCGCGCGCGACGACTGGTCGCGGCGGATCGGCAAGATCGCGCCGAACCAGGTCGCGGTGCTCGGCGAGTCCGGCACCCGTGTGGTCGCGCAGACCGCGAACAATATCGTGTTCATGGCACTGTCGCCCGATGGCGAGACGGTCGTCGTCGCGGACACGCAGGCGGTGTGGACGGTGCCGTTCGCGGGCGGTGCGCTGACCAAGCTCGCCGACTACGACAACAAGCTGAACCAGGTGCTGTGGTCGCCCGATGGCCACACCGCCGCGCTGATCGGCCAGCACGCGTACGTGCCGCTCGTCGATCTGCGCACGCATGAGGTGCGCGAGCTGCGCGGCCACGCCGATGCGATCTACCACGCGACGTTCTCGCGCGATGGCAGCTCGCTGCTCACCGCGAGCGACGATGGCACCGCGCGCGTGTGGAACGTCGCCGATGGCTCTTCGATCGTGCTGCGCGGTCACGATGATGATGTGTACCGGGCGCGGTTCTCGCCCGACGAGCAGCTCGTCGCGACCGCGAGCCTCGACGGCAGCGTGCGGCTGTGGCCGGTCGGTCGCGCGGGCCGGAGTGAATCCGGCCCGCTCCA
>DAIRFU010000529.1:1484-5034 GCA_036794935.1 Kofleriaceae bacterium
CGCGGGCCGGAGTGAATCCGGCCCGCTCCAGCCCGGCCGCACGGGTGTCCGCGTGCTGACCGAGGGTGACGATGTCTTCGAGATGGAGGTCAACGGCGACGATGCGCTGGTCTCGACGCGGTCGGGCGTCGCCCGCTGGAACCTGACCACCGGCGAGCGCGAGCTCCTGTTCGCGAAGCACGGGCTGTCGACCGGCCTCGTGTCGCCGACCGGCGAGCTGCTCGCGGTGCCCGGGCTCGGCTGGACGATCGAGATCCGGCGCCGGCAGGGTGCACCGGTCGTGCTGCGCGGCCATCGCGACTTCATCACCCACCTCGAGTGGAGCCGTGATGGCAGCATGCTGTACTCGGGCTCGCTCGACGGCACGCTGCGCAAGTGGAACGTCACGACCGGCACCAGCACGCTGCTCGTCGAGGGCAACGTGCCGGTGCGCGGCTTCGCGGTGGCCGCCGATCGACGCGTCGCCGCGCAGGTCGGCGAGACCGCGATCATGCTCCAGCCCGATGGCAGGGCGCAGGCGCTCGGCAGCGGCCCGGGCTGGTGCGGGTCGTGGGCGCAGTTCGACAAGATCCGCGATCGGCTGCTCGTGCAGCGCTGCGACCGCGGCCTGCTCCTGGTCGACGGCAAGACCGCGGTCAACCTCGCGACCGAGGGCTACGCGGCGAACCGGATCGCGGTGTCGCCCGACGGCGAGCGCATCGCCGGCTCGATGCAGGATCGCACCGTGCGAATCTGGGACTCGCACGGCAAGAGCCTCGCCGTGCTGCGCGGACACACCGATCTGGTGATGGATGTCGCGTTCTCGCCCGACGGGACGCGGCTCGCGTCGGCGAGCTACGACAAGACCGTCCGGATCTGGGACCTCGCGACCGGCCGTCATCGCGTGCTGCGCGGTCACACGCACGCCGTCGATCGCGTCGTGTGGCGCTCGAACCACGAGGTGGTGACCGCGTCGTACGATGGCACGCTGCGCCTCTGGCCGGTGCCGGACACCACGCCGCCGACCCAGGCCCAGATCACGGCGACGCTCGATGCGGCGACGACCGCCGTGATCGACGCCGACAATCACGTGACCAGCGCAGGCACCTGATCCGGCGCGCGCTCCCGCGGCGCCGTGTCCGACATGCACCCACGGCGATGCAGGGCTCACCGTGGTCTGCCGTTGGCCGCCTCCGAATCATTGCTAGCGTTCAGGGGTGGCCCGGGCCCAATCGCAGCGTGACACGGCGCCGATGCGGATCGAGGCCGACCGGCCGACGGTCGCCATCGAGCGCGAGCGGCTGCTTGGCCTGATCGGTCAGACCGCCGAGCCCCCGATCGGCCGTGCCCACACGGTGCCGCGGGACCGCCTGCGGGGCCGCCCCGAGGTGGCCGGCGACGACGAGGATGGCCTCGACGTCGACCTCGGCGAGTCGCTCTCGCCGCTGCTCGTGCTCGGCGTGATCGCGCTCCTCCTCGTGGTGTTCGTCGCCGCTACCCAGCTCCGCTGAACGGCGAGGGGGCGCGAAGGCGTTATAGTCGGGGCTGGTGAGCAGCGAGCCGCTCGACTCCAGCTCGGAGATCCGCCACGGGGCGCGGATCGGCCGCTTCGTCGTCGAGGGTCAGCTCGGCGCCGGCGCGATGGGCGTGGTGTATGCCGCGCATGACCGCGAGCTCGATCGGCGGGTCGCGCTCAAGGTCCTCCGGGGAACCGGCGATAAGGAGGCGCTGCTCCGGCTCCAGCGCGAGGGCCAGGCGATGGCCCGCGTCACGCACCCGAACGTGATCACGGTCCACGAGGCCGGCATCCAGGGCCGGCTCGTGTTCCTCGCCCAGGAGCTGCTCGACGGCGGCTCGCTGCGCCAGTGGCTCGCGACGCCGCACGATCAGCGCGAGGTCCTCGACAAGTTCATCGCGGCGGGGCGCGGGCTCGCGGCCGCACACGCCGCCGGTCTCGTCCACCGTGACTTCAAGCCCGACAACGTGCTGCTCGGCAAGGACGGCCGCGTGCGGGTGTCGGACTTCGGGCTCGCGCGCTCGCTCGCCGCACTCGACACCGTGCCCGGAGGCGGCGGCATCGATCCGCTCGGCGGCACGACGCGCGATCAGGGGCACAGCCCGATGGCGACGATGACGCGGACCGGCGCGGTGATGGGCACGCCGCTCTACATGTCGCCCGAGCAGCATCGCGGCGAGGGCGCCGACGAGCGCTCCGATCAGTTCAGCTTCTGCGTCGCGCTGTACCAGGCGCTGTACCGACAGGCGCCGTTCGCGGGCAAGACCGTGGACGCGCTCGCCGACGCGGTGATCGCCGGCCGCATGCAGCCGACCCCGAAGCAGGCGAAGGTGCCGGCGCCGCTGCGGCGGATCCTCCTGCGCGGACTCAGCACCGATCCGGCGCAGCGTTACCCGTCGATGGACGCGCTGCTCGCCGATCTCACGCGCGAGCCGTCGCGCAAGCTGCGCAGGTTCGGCATCGCGGCGACGTTCATGCTGTTCGTCGCGGGCGCGGTCGGCGGCGGCTACGTGCTCCGATCGCGGACCACGAACCAGGCGAGCGTCCCCGACCAGCGCACGATCGCGGTGCTCGGCTTCAAGAACCTCAGCGGAGACAAGCAGGTCGCCTGGGTGTCGTCGGCGATCTCGGAGCTGCTCGCGACCGAGCTCGCGAAGGGCGACGATGTCCGCGTCACGCCGGCCGAGGACGCGCACCGGGCACGCATCGATCTGGAGCTGCCGAACCAGGAGACGTTCGGCAAGGACACGCTCGCGAAGATCCGCGACCGGCTGGGCAGCGATGCCGTCGTGATCGGCTCGTACTTGCAGTCCGGCACCAAGCTGACGCTGCTCGTCGTCGTCGAGGACTTGCCGCGCGGCAAGAGCACGCGGATCCAGCTCGATGGCTCGGCGGACGAGCTGCCGGCGCTCGCCGCGAAGGCGGGGACCCAGATCCGCGAGGCGCTCGGCATCAGCTCGCTCAAGGTCGCGAAGCAGTCCCACGCGGTGCTGCCCAGGCACGCCGCGGCGGCGCGCGCGTTCGTCGAGGGGACCGAGGCGCTGCGCCGGTTTGACTTCCGCACCGCGAAGGACCGGCTGCTCGCCGCGACCCGGCAGGAGCCCGACTTCGCGCCGGCGTACCTCGCGCTCGCCGACGCCTACGAGGGCCTGTTCGACGGCGGTGCCGCGCGTGCGGCCGCGCGCAAGGCGCTCGATACCGCGAAGGCGCTCGACAGCGTCGACCAGCAGCGCTACGTGACCGGCCAGGCGTACGAGCGGCTCGGCCAGCGCGACAAGGCGCGCGAGCAGTACCGCCGGCTGTTCGCGAGCAGCCCGAAGCTCGACTACGGGCTCGCGCTGCTGCGCGTCGAGACGCCGCAGGAGCTGCCGGCGCGGCTCGCGGCCGTACGCAGGCTCGGCGCCGATCCGCGCATCGACGTGATCGAGGCGCAGGCCGCGCTCGATGCCGCCGACGCGGCGCACGCGCTCGAGCTCGCGCAGGCGGCGGCGCAGGCCGCGCTGGCGCGCGGCGCGTCGATCGTGCAGGCCGACGCGCGCGCGGTCGCGGGCCGGG
>DAIRFU010000530.1:0-5032 GCA_036794935.1 Kofleriaceae bacterium
CGGCGAGCGTGCCCGCGGCGAGCGCGCAGGCGTAGCCGTTACTCGTCATCTGTTGGCACCGCGGTGTCCACGCGGTGCGCAGCTCCGTCGCGATCGCCGTCCGCTCCTCGGCGGTCGGCCGCTGGTCGCCCGGCTGCTCGCTGGTGCCGAGCGCGACCGCGTGATCGATCAGCCGGGCGCAGTCGGCCGCCGTGCGGTCCGGAGCCGGCGATGGCGCCGGCGCCGGCGGCTCGTGGTCGGGACCGGCAGGCCCGGGATGTGCCGGAGCGCTCGCCGTGCCGCTGCACGCGGCAAGCACGACCACGCAAAGAAGCCTCATCACCACTTTGATGTTAGCGTGTGATCCGCGATGGCGCTGTGGTTCGCCGCTCTGCTCGGCCTGATCCAGGGCCTCACCGAGTTCATTCCCGTCTCCTCGACGGCTCACCTTCGCGTGGCCCCGGCGCTGTTCGGCCAGCCCGATCCGGGCGCCGCGTTCACCGCGGTGATCCAGCTCGGCACGCTGATGGCAGTGCTCGCGTACTTCGCGAAGGACCTCACCGCGATGACGCAGGCGATGTTCCGCGACGGCACCAGCTTCGAGTCGCGGCTGCCATGGCTGATCGGCGTCGGCACGCTGCCGATCGTGATCTGCGGCCTCGCCTTCAAGAAGCAGATCGAAGGCGACCTGCGCTCGCTCTACATCGTCGCGACCGCGCTCATCACGATCGGCATCGTGATGGCGGTCATCGATTACTACACGAGCGGCCGCGACTCGCATCGTCCACTGTCGGCGATTACCTACACCGACGCGCTGCTGGTCGGGATCGCCCAGACCCTCGCGCTGGTGCCCGGCGTGTCGCGCTCGGGTTCGACCATGTGCATGATCTTGATGCTGGGCTTCACGCGCTCGGACTCGGCGCGGTTCTCGTTCCTGCTGTCGATCCCGGCCATCGCCGGTGCTGGTATCTTCGAGGCACGCACCGCGTTCGCGCAGCTTGGCTCGAGCGCGATCCCGGCGATCGCCGTCGGCACCACCGTGGCCGCGGTCACAGGGTACGTGTCGATCGCGTGGTTTCTGAAGTGGCTTGGCTCGCACAGCCTGATCGGATTTGCCGTCTACCGGGTCGCGTGCGGTGCCGCACTTCTCGCATCGCTGGCCGCAGGTTTCTTGCGGCGCGTTTGAGAAAGATGGCCACGACTGTTAGCCTTGTTGGTGTCCGTACTTAGAGGATGCTGATGAGGATTATCTCTGTCGCTCTCTGCGCGCTGACGGCTGTGGTGCTGTCCGCCGCGACCGCCTCGGCCGCGCCGGCATGCCCGAACGTGAAGCCGGGTCGCTATGTCGTGAAGATCGAATCGGCACCACCGGGTGCCACCATCTACCTGCGCGACAAGAGCTGCGTGCTCGGCACGACGCCGTTCACGGGCAAGCTGTGGAACGGCGACAACGTGATCGTCGTCGAGCTGGCCGGCTACGAGCCCGCGTCGCGCACGTTCAAGGTCGCGCGCACGCGCCGGGCCCAGCAGCTGTTCGTGCCGCTCGTCAAGAAGGCCGAGCCGCCGCGCATCGAGGTCAAGGCCGACGCCGATCCGAAGGGGGTCGCCGGCGCGCAGGTCTGGCTCGACGGCGAGATGAAGGGCCAGGCGCCGGTCACGCTGACCACCACGGCGGGTCGCCACCTGCTCCAGCTCAAGAAGGACGGCTTCGAGCAGTACGAGACGTGGATCACCGCTGCCGAGAACAACACGTCGACGCTGCTGCCGCAGATGAAGGAGAACGCGAAGCCGAAGTACGGCACGATCGTCGTCGAGGCCGACGTCGCAGATGCCGAGGTCTACATCGACGGCAACAAGCACCCCGACAACACGCCGGCGCTGATCAGCAACGTGATCGAGGGCCTCCACGTGATCGAGGTGCGCAAGCCGCCGAGCCTGCCGTGGAAGCAAACCGTGCAGGTCAAGGCGAACGAGACGTCCAAGGTGCGTGCCGATCTGCAGTCGACGATGCACGGCGGCGTGGGCGTGGTCCGCGTGCTGTCCGATGCGCCCGGCGCGCGCGCGTACCTCGACGGCGTCGACATGGGCCCGGTCCCGGTCGACATCAAGGACGTCAAGGCGGGCGATCACATCGTCCAGGTCAAGGCGCCCGGCATGCAGACCGGCGAGAAGACCGTCAAGGTCGCCGCCGGCAGCTCGCAGATCACCAAGTTCGATCTCAACGCCGAGTCGCCCGCCGATAGCGGCACGCTGAAGGTCGTCTCGATGGTGCCCGAGGCCCAGGTGTTCATCGATGGCGCCGCCGTCGGCAAGGTACCCATCGACAAGAAGATCGCGGCCGGCGAGCACCCGGTCGTCGTCCGTCTCGATGGCTACAAGCAGTTCGAGCAGAAGGTCCGCATCGAGGCCGGCCAGACCGTCACGGTGCAGGCGAACCTCAAGCCGGTCGGCCGGCTGCGCATCCTGTCGACGCCCGCGCAGGCGACCGTGCTCATCAACGGTATGCCGGCGGGCAAGACGCCGCTCGACGAGGAGGTCGAGGTTGGCGAGACCGTCATCCGCATCGAGATGCCGGGCTTCCAGCCGTTCGAGCAGACGCTGACGATCGAGGGCGGCAAGACCCAGACGCTGTCGCGCGAGCTCGCGATCGCCGGCATGTCCGAGGCGGAGCTCGCGGCGCAGCAGCGCGGCCTGTCATCGTTCGGCGCGCGCACGCTGCCGCGTGGCCGCTCGACGGTCGACTTCGCGGCCGGCTATCCGTACTTCCTGGAGGCGAAGATCAACGTCGGTGCCGGCAAGATCGCCAAGAAGTTCGGCTTCGACGCCGGCGTCGGCGTGCGCACGATGCTCGCGCGCAACGAGCTCGGCCTCGGTGGGCGCATGATGCTCGCCGACCACAATCCGTTCTCGGCCGGCGTCTTCACCAACATCTGGTGGGGTAGCAAGCTGCTCGACGACTCGCGCCGCAACGGCTTCACGTGGGATATCGGCGCCGCGGCCTCGCTGACCGCGCTGTCGCACGTCACGATCACCGGCCGCGCCTACCTCAACTTCTGGAGCGACCGTCACTGTCCGACGCTCAAGGGTGACGGCACGTTCGACGGCGATCCGATCGACGTGTGCAAGCAGTACAAGGACATGACGCTCGACGAGGGCACGCGCCAGCGCATCAACCTGCTGACGACCGGCGACGAGAACGAGGCGTGGAAGTTCGACGAGCGCGAGAACGGCATTCGCCTGATGACGAGCGTGATCGCCGAGATCGCGGTGCACCAGCGCTGGAACTTCTTCGGCATCATGGAGGGTGCGCCGTTCCAGAAGGAGCGCGCGCTGTTCACGACGGACTTCGCGGGCCCGATGCTATCGACCGACTACATCCTCTACGTGCAGCTCGGTACGAGCTACAAGTTCTGAGGCTGCGCTCTACCCGCTACCCACTGACGGGCGCGAACGCGATCGCCGAGTAGGCGACCGACGTTCCGTTCGCCGGGTTGTGGTACGCGTGGCGCTGGTCGCCGCGGAAGCTGACCACGTCACCCTCGGTGAGGGTGTAGCGCTCGCCGGCGACCGCGAGCTCGATCGTGCCGCGCTCGCAGGTCAGGTACTCGCGCGTGCCCGGCGTGTGCGGGACGCCGACCATGCGCGCACCGGGCGGCAGCACCATGCGCTCGAGATCGAGGCCGGGCAGGGGCTCGGGCAGGAGCTTTCGGATCGCGACCTGGCCCTTGGTGCGCGCGGGCAGCTCGTTCGCGCGCAAGAACCGCGCGGGCTGGCGCGGTGCTGCGAGGAGCTCGTCGAGCCGGACCTGCAGCGCGTTCGCGACCTTGATGAGGACCGCGAGCGTCGGGTTCGCGGCGCCCGACTCGAGGTGCGTCCACGTCGCGCGCGGGATGCCGGCGGCCTTCGCGATCTGTTGCTGCGACAGGCCGCGGGTCTCGCGCAGCGCCTTGATGTTGTCTGCGAGATGGTCGTGTTCTCCGCTCAACAGCTGGCCTCCTGCCAACATATTAGCGCAGATGGTGACGGATTGGCGGCGGCCGCGTACGTACGAGGACAGGAGGATGGTCATGAACATCGAAGGACAAGGCGCACTGGTCACCGGCGCGAGCCGAGGCCTCGGTCGCGCGCTCGCCGAGGCGCTCGCGGTGCGCGGTGCGCGCGTCGCGATGGTCGCGCGCGATGTCGGCCCGCTCGACGAGGCGGTGGCGGCGATCCGCGCCCGCGGCGGCATCGCGCACGCGATCGCCGGCGATATCGGCGACAAGGACGCGGTGCACCGGATCGCGGGCCAGGCCCAGGGCCTGGTCGGCGAGATCGGCATCGCGATTCACAACGCGAGCACGCTCGGCCCGGTGCCGCTGCGGCTCTTGCTGGACACCGAGTGCGAGGATCTCGCCGCGGTGCTCGAGACAAACCTCGTCGGCCCGTTCCGGCTGACGAAGGTACTCGCCGGCGCGATGGCACTGCGCGGTGAGGGCGTGATCGTGCACATCAGCTCGGATGCCGCGGTCGAGGCCTACCCGACGTGGGGAGCGTACGCCGTCTCCAAGGCGGCGCAGGATCAGCTGAGCCGCGTGCTCGCGGCCGAGCTCGCCGAGACGGGCGTGCGCGTGCTCGCCATCGATCCCGGCGAGATGGACACCCGGATGCACGCCGACACGGTGCCCGGTGCCGATCCGGCGTCGCTGCAGCAGCCGGCCGACGTCGCGGCGCGCATCGTCGCGATGATCGAGGACGCCGCCGGTGCGCCGACCGGCGCGCGGCTCGTGGCGCCGAGCTGGAGGGCCGCGTCGTGAGGAGCGCACGGGCCTATCGCAGGTACGCGCCCGCCGCGCCGGCAAAGCCCGCGAGCAGTGCCGGCGGCGGGCTGCCGCTGCGAACGGACGAGGTCGCACGCCAGGCGGCCCGGCTCGTCGTGATCGATCGCGCCGGCGACAGCCTGGCGATCGATCGGTTCGCGGCGCTGCCCGCGCACCTGCGGCCGGGCGACCTCGTCATCGTCAACGACGCGGCCACGCTGCCCGCTTCGTTGTCTGGGCGCGTGCGGGTGGGC
>DAIRFU010000531.1:0-4014 GCA_036794935.1 Kofleriaceae bacterium
GCAAGCCCTCGGTCGCCAGCTTGTCGAGGTTCGGCGAGCAGTGCGCTCTGCCGCCGTAGCAGTGCAGGTCGGCATAGCCGAGATCGTCGGCCAGGATGAACACGAAGCTCGGCCGGGCCGCCTTGTCGTCGCGCTGCCTGGCCGGTGTTCTAGTCGTACGCTGGGGCCCTGACGTAGTCATGATTCCTCCTTGAAGCGTCATCGTCTCGGCGATGACGTAGCCATCGCGCGACCGGAAACAGCACGGCGAGGTCGAGCACCCCCGCGACCACCACGAGGACCAAGGCATCGGCGTTCGCCACTTGCAGCGAGTCGGGCACCCGCATGTTCTCGACCGCCACGACCGTCGCTGCAGCGATGTTGCGCTGTGCCGTACCGAGCCCGAGGACGAGGCGACGCTCCGGGTGTGGGCTGGCGACCAGGTACCCGATCGCGAACGCGCCGACCACGAACAGGATCACGGCGAGCGCCGCGAAGCTCGTGACGATCGCGACGACGTCGCGGATGTACACGATCGTGGTCGTCACGATCACGAGGCCGAGCGAGATCGTCGAGACGGTGCGCGCGATCGGTGCGAGCCGCTTCGCCCACCTCGGTGCAAGCTCGGTCACGAGCAGACCGAGCGCGAGCGGCAGCAGCATGGCGAGCGTGAGCGGCACGGCGATCGTCAACGGGTTCACGGCGACATCCTGCGCGAGCAACGGCACGATGAACGGCATGATGACGACGGTCATCGGCACGAGCAGGACGAGCAGTGATGTCCCGAGAGCAACGTCACCCGCCGCGATCGCGATCAGCTTGATGAGAAACGGCGCACCCGCCGCCGAACCGAGCAGGATCAAGCCGAGCTCCAGCTCGGGATCGAGCGACAGCGCGCGCGCGATGATCACCGCCAGCAGGGGCGCCAGTACGAAGTTTCCGATCAGCGCGCGCGCGATCCGGCTCGGTTCGCGAAACGGTGCGACGACCTCTCGAAACGTGAAGCTGAACCCGGCCGAGAGCATGCTGCTCACGGCGAACACGAGGATGGACAGACTGGAGATGCCTGAAAGAACGTTGCTCATGACACTCCTCTCGTCCCGCCTGGTCGCTCCGCCGTTTCACGCGTTCGCTGCACCTGCGTTGCATGTCGCGTTCCGCGGAGTCGCGCGCCCGCTGACCCGTTTCCGAAACGCCCCGATCACCGAGCGTGGTGCGTCGTTCGCATCGAGCAGGGCCGGAGGTATCCATGCTCACGAGCAACAACGGGCAGAACACCGCAACGTTGATCGAGCTCCTCAACGCGCGTCTCGCCGATGCAATCGACCTGCTGTACCAGGCGAAGCAAGCCCACTGGAACGTGACCGGGCGCGAGTTCTACGCGCTCCACGAGCTCTTCGAAAAGATCTCTGACGATCTGCGCGAGCACGTCGACGACATCGCCGAACGTGTGGCGCAGCTCGGCGGCCAGGCCGAAGGCACGATCAAGATGGCCTCCGAGCGCTCGTCGCTGCCCGAGTACCCGCGCCAGATCACCGGCGGTACCGCGCATCTCGAGGCGCTGTCGAACGCGATGGACAGCTGCGCGACGGCGATGCGCGACGCGATCGACCAGGCATCGAGCCTCGGCGACGAGGTGACCGTCGACATCTTCGTCGGCGCGACCCGTGCGATCGACAAGCTGCTGTGGATGGTCCGGGCGCACGGCACGGAGCAACCCGCGGCGCGGCCTGCGCACGCTCCCGCCGAGCGCAAGCACGCGACCAGCGCGCGCCAGCGCCATTGAGTCCTCGGTGACTGCCGGCTCCATCGATCTCTCGACAAGCATCAACAGACGCGTTTGCCAGGACGGCACGACAGATGTGCGCCGACGCCCGGTGTGTCCACCGCGCCCAATCACGGGCGTAACGCACCCACAACATCGGCTACGACCAATACGTGTTCGAAGACGAGGACATCACCTACCTGACGATCACCACACCTGGCAACGAGACATATATGGATGAGATATACGTAGAGTGCGAGTGAGCCTTGCGTAGCGTTGTGAGCGTGGGAAAGCCGAACTCAAAAAAGGCCCGATGCCTACACCATACGCCTGCATCCTCGGTTGCGTCGCGCTGCTGGCGACCGCGTGTGGATCCGGATCCCGCGCCGGTAACGTCGACGCGGGCAACGTCGACACTGTCGACGAGTGCCTCGCGGGGGTGACTCGCTGCGAGGGCCGCACACGGCTCGAGTGCGGACGGAATGGGACGTTCATGACCGTTGAGCAGTGTCCCGACGTATGTGAGCCCGGGCTGGGGTGCGTGGTCTGCACGCCCGGATCGAGCGTCTGCGACGCCGGGGCGCAGAGAGGGTTGCTGCGATGAGCAGGAAGATCTGATGCCCCGTCCGCGTAACAGGTGCGAGGGACGTTCGGCACAGTGGGCACGCAACATGTTGCCGCACCAGTGGACCCGCGACCTCGAACAAACAGCCGATGAGAGAGGGCGTGGTGGTAGGATGGCGTTGCATGGTCTCGAGCGAGGGCGGGCGCGGAATGACGTGGCGTTTCTCTTGGGGGCCCGCTGCTTGGAGGGGCTACGTCGTGCGCCTTGAAGCAAGAATGCATGGCCACGGCATGTTGCCGGCCGCAGGCACGTCAGCGAGTGGAGGCTGCGCGAATGTCGAATGAAGGCGGGCGCGAGCAGCGCAAGGATCCTGCATCGGTGTTTCAGACGCCCGAGCCGGAGGTGTGCAAAGCGGCTCCCGAGGGCAGGCTAGATACGCTCTAGCCCGTCGATCTCGGTGAGTTTGTCGTTGGTAGCGAGCATGAGGTCTCGATACAAGCGCCACGAAATCTAGATGCCCTCGATGCGACGGGAGACTTGCTAGTAGATGGCGGACTGGGCGTCGCAACGACGATCATCGGCTCGTGGGACAATTCTCGCTACCACCACGGCAAACAGGCTGGGCCGTTTCGATTCACGTACAAACCGACGAAGCCCGGTCTCGATCGCTCCACGATTTTCGTTACCGTTCGCTGGGCTGATGGTCACATCGAGAGTCGTACGGCACAGATTACGGTGCGCGCGCGAGCGATCGACGCAGCGCCTGACGGAGCGACAGGCGATCGGCGGCCATCGAAGCCGACATCGGAGGCGCGACCGAAGCATGCGAAGGACACAGGCTCCTCAAACGATGGAAACACAGCACGCGGCAACGTCGGCATCGCGCATAGACGGCTGATGGCCCAACAGCTCGAGGGTATCAACGTCGTCGAGAGTGAAGCCGCGAAGTTCAAACCGAAGCCGGCGCCGAAATCGATCTGGCAGGTGCTCGCCGACCTCGCGATCACGATCGGAACAAACGGTATTGCCTCGATCGTGTCGAAGTACGTCGGAGACCATCTCGCTGCGTTTCTTTTTGATGCGAAGGGCAAGTTGGCCACGGCGAAGAGCGTCGATCAGGACATCCAGTTCCACGATCGGAAGGCCCGGGATGCGGCCGAAGGGCCGATCGTGCCGACTCCCACGCTCACGGCCGAATCAGCGGGGGCAAAGCAGGCGCAGGCGATCGAGAACTTCACGAGCGGGCAGGTTCAGGCCGCAGTATCGAGCATCTTTAACTCAGCCGCTGCCGCCGTGACGAGTCAGGACGAGTCCACTGACGAGTCGACCACGCCGCAGCCGCACGCGGCGTCGAAGGACAAGGAGATCGCGTTCTTTTCCGCGCAGCGCTCGATGCAGGACAAGACAGCCGCGCTGAGCGAGATCGAGCTCAACACGCTAATCGGCGAGATCCTCAAGACGCACCCCGATCACGGTCCAGGCATCGTCGAGGGGATGGTCGCTGGCATCATGGAGGCGGCGGATCGAGCGACGGCTCCGCAGGCAAACGCAACCTCGGCGCAGTTCGCAACCTACGTCGCACGGACCAAGCTAGGGACCAAGAACGTCGAGACGTCGGGGGGCGAGAAGACCGTCACGAACCTCGATGGTCATCGCAAGTTCGTAAACCCGGCGCTCGCCCCAACCCTTGCAGCCGGTGTGCTCG
>DAIRFU010000531.1:4024-5027 GCA_036794935.1 Kofleriaceae bacterium
CAAAGGCCGTCGACGTCACGCACGCTCGGATCAACAACGTCTCGTGGCTGGTTGCAGACCGGCTCCTCGACCTGGACTTGCGTACGGCAGGAGTACCGCTGCGGATCAGCGTGAATCACGGCGCAACGTTCATCACGCTCGACGAATCCGGGCGCGTGCGCGTCGGAGGCGGCCCGCTAGAGTTGCGGGGGCCGAACCCGGGCTCGGAGGCGCAGAACATCCACGAGGCCGAGCGCATCGTGCACGCGGCGTTGCGAAAACCGCTCCGCGCTCTGAACCCGGAGATCGAGCTCGTGACCAACGACGCAAACCAGCAGCGAGCAGCCGCGAAGGACCTCGACTAATGAGGCGGTTGTGCATGTCTCTGCTCGCTTCATCGATCTCGCTAGCGTACGGGTGCAGCGACCGCCGAAGCACCGCCTCGGACAACCCAAAGACCACGCACGACCTGCCCACCGAGGCAATGGCCATCATCCCTGCCGGAGACTATCTCGTGAGGGCTCCGAATCTACCGCCCGGCCGGAAGTGCGATGGCAACATGCGACGCGAATTGAACCAACACGTAGACGAGCCGGTGGTCAACTCCAAACAGGCCGTACCGGCTTTTGGGATCGACAAACAGCTCGTGAGCTGCCGTGGTTACCTTGAATGCATCCGGCAGCACGGATGCAAGCTGCGCGAGCATCGCACCGTGGATTATGTACTCGAACACGAGTATCTCGTGTGCGACGACGACCTGGCATCGGTGGACTCGGATCATGCGAAGGCGTACTGCGACTGGCGCGGCCGTCAGTTGCCGACCTTTGTGCAGTGGCAGGCGGCAGCGCGGGGGCCCGAGGGCACGGAGATCGTGGAGGCAGACTGCGTGCAGCGCGGTCGCAAAACCGTGTGCCAGGCCATCTCGTCCTTTGGAATGCTCGTCTCCGCTCCTCCCAAGTCATTCTGCAGAGAATTCACGCGGAGCATGGATTGCTTTCCGGAGAAGGTCATGGGGTATCGCGAA
>DAIRFU010000532.1:0-5023 GCA_036794935.1 Kofleriaceae bacterium
GGTGCTCGAGGAGTACGACAACAACGTCCACTCGGTGAACCTGATCATCAAGGTGCCGGCGGTCGTGCGCCTGCTCCGGGCGTTCCGGAGGCACGCCCGGCCGGTCAAGTTCTCGCGCGTCAACATCTACGCGCGCGACAACTACAAGTGCCAGTACTGCGGTCGCAAGGCGTCGATCAGCGATCTGACGTACGACCACGTCGTGCCGCGCTCGCAGGGCGGGCTGACCGAGTGGACGAACATCGTCACCTGCTGCTACCTGTGCAACCGCAAGAAGGGCGGGCGCACGCCGCAGGAGGCCAGCATGAAGCTGCTCGCCCAGCCGACGCAGCCCAACTGGGTACCCGCGGTCGCGATCCGGATCTCGCTGCGGTCGGTGCCCGAGGCCTGGCGCGATTATCTGTACTGGACCGGCGAGCTCGACTCGAGCTCCACGAGCTGATGCGCCTCTGCTTCGTGTGCATGGGCAACATCTGCCGGTCGCCGACCGCGCACGGCGTGATGGAGAGCCTCGTGCGCAGCGCGGGCCTCGCCGGCGCGATCGCGATCGACAGCGCGGGGACCGGCTCGTGGCACGTGGGCGAGCTGCCCGATCCGCGCGCCCGTGCTGCCGCCAAGAACCGCGGCTACGATCTGACGCACCGCGCGCGGATGTTCAAGGCCGCGGACTTCACGCGCTTCGATCTCGTGCTCGCGATGGATCGTGACAACCTCGCCAGCTTGCAGCAGCTCGCGCGGGGCCGCGCGACGCCGGCATCGCTCCGTCTGCTCCGCGCGTTCGATCCAGATGCACCCGAAGGCGCCGAGGTGCCCGACCCGTACAGCGGCGGCGCCGACGGCTTCGAGCACGTGCTCGACATCTGCGAGCGTGCGTGCCAGGGCCTGCTCGACCACGTGCGCGAGCGGCTGTGAGTGACGCGTCCGTTAGGCCGTGTTGCCGCACGCGGGTGAGCGGGTAATCCTGCCCGCGTGGACCGCCACGCACTCGCCCAGGCGCTCGGCAGTGAGGTTCGCTACTGGAGCACGGTCTCCGGCGGTGACATCAACGATGCCGCGCGCGTGAGCCTCGCCGACGGCCGCACCGTCTTCGTCAAGTCGCACGAGGACCCGCCGGCCGGCATGTTCGCGGCCGAGGCCGCGGGCCTGGACTGGCTCGGTGACGGTCCGCTGCGCGTGCCGCGCGTGATCGCGGTCGCCGACGACTGGCTCGCGCTCGAGTGGCTCGATCTCGCGGGCCGCCCCGACCCGGCGGTCCTCGGCCGCGGGCTCGCCCGCCTGCACGGCCTCGGCGCACGTAGCTTCGGCCTCGATCAGCCGAACTTCCTCGCCACGCTGGCCCAGGACAACACGCCCGAGCCGGACTGGCCGACGTTCTACGTCGAGCGCCGGCTGCGTCCGCTGTGCACGCGCGCCGGGCTCGGTGTCGATCGCGCGCTCGATGCACTGCGCGCGCACCCCGAGCTGTTCGGCCCCCCGGAGTCGCCGGCGCGGCTGCACGGTGATCTGTGGTGGGGCAACGTCGCTGCGTGCGGGGGCGAGCCGGTGCTGATCGATCCGGCCGTCTACGGCGGTCACCGCGAGATCGATCTCGCGATGCTCGCGCTGTTCGGCGGATTGCCGGAGCCGCTCGTCGACGCGTACGACGAGGTCCACCCGCTCGCCGACGGCTGGCGCGAGCGCGTCGCGCTCCACCAGCTCTATCCGCTCGCCGCGCACGCGTGTCTGTTTGGCGGCGGCTACGGCGCGCAGGTGAAGAGCACGCTCGCCCGCTTCATCTGATTCATAACGTCCTTCATTGCGTGGGATCGGCTACACCTTTCATCATGAACACGATCGCAGTCGCAGCGCAGGCGCTGGCGGATCGCGCCGTCGAGGCCGCCCGCGCGTTGACCCGCAACGGCGAGGCCGCCGACGAGCATCAGGTCGTCGTCGAGCGCGTCGCGTATGCCGCGACCGAGGCGCGCGTGATCCACGAGCTCGCCGATGTACCCGCCGAGCTCGCGAGTGCCGCCCGCGTCGCGACCGCCGAGCTCGCGGCGAGCCTGCGGTTCCGGCTCGAGCCGATCGCGCCGGTGCTGGGGCTTGGCGAGCTCGCGTACGACGCCGCGACGCGCGCCGAGCTCGAGCAGGCCAGCGTGCCGAGTGCGGTCGAGGCGATCGGCGAGGCGGCGATCGCCGCGGAGGGCCGCTTCGCGTGGCCGCTCGACGAGACGCTGACCGAGGTGCGCGCGAACGTGCGCCAGTTCGCCGAGCGCGAGATCGCACCGAACGCCGAGCGCATCCACCACCACGACGAGCTCGTGCCCGAGCGCTTCATCGTCGAGATGGCGAAGCTCGGTTACTTCGGGCTGTCGATCCCCGAGAAGTACGGCGGTCACGAGCTCGGCAACCTCGCCATGATCCTCACCACCGAGGAGCTGTCGCGCGCGTCGCTCGCCGCCGCCGGCTCGCTGATCACGCGGCCGGAGATCCTCGCGAAGGCCCTGCTCGCGGGCGGCACCGAGGACCAAAAGCAGACCTGGCTGCCCCGGCTCGCCGCGGGCGAGGTGATGGCCGCGATCTCGGTGACCGAGCCAAACGTCGGCTCCGACGTCGCATCCGTGAGCTGCCGCGCCGAGCGCGCGACCGGCGGGTTCACGATCACCGGCGCGAAGGCGTGGTGCACGTTCGCCGGCCGCGCCGACGTGATCGCGCTGCTCGCGCGCACGAGCGATGCCGGCGCGAAGGGCCTGACGCTGTTCATCGTCGACAAGCCGCGGTTCGACGGCCACGAGTTCACCGCCACCCAGGACCTGCCCTCGGGGACCGGGGGCACGCTCACCGGCAAGGCCGATCGCACCCCGGGCTATCGCGGCATGCACTCGTTCACGCTCGCGTTCGATCGCTGGTTCGTGCCCGACGCGCAGGTCGTCGGCGGCGAGGCCGGGCTCGGCCGCGGGTTCGCGCTGCAGATGGCCGGGTTCGCCGCGGGCCGGCTGCAGACCGGCGGGCGGGCGTGCGGCGTCACGCAGGCGGCGGTCGAACAGACCGCCCGCTATGTCGCCGAGCGCAAGCAGTTCGGCCGCCCGATCGGCGACTACGGCCTCACGCGCTACCACCTCGGCCGGATGGCCAGCCGGCTGATCGCGGCGCGCGCGATCACCTACGCGGCGGCGCAGGCGATGGACGGCGACGAGCGCAAGGCGGCTCCGGTCGCTGCGATGGCGAAGCTGTTCGCGTGCGATGTCGCCGTCGAGGTCACCCAGCTCGGCCAGCTGCTGCACGGCGGCTGGGGCTACGCCGAGGAGTACCCGATCAGCCGCTACGTCGCGGATGCCCAGGTGCTCCCGATCTTCGAGGGCGTGAAGCCGATCCTGACGCTCAAGGTCGTCGGCCGGTCGCTGCTCGGTCGCTGAGCGCGACCGCGATCCTCGCGAGCTAACTCGCAATTACCCCAATACGCCGTTTCCATACCTCGGAGCCGCGCGATACCATGGGCCACCATGCGCAAGCTCTTTGCGTGGCTCGGGGCAGCCACGCTTTTCGCGTTGACGTCGACTGCAAACGCGCAGAACGACGTCCTCAAGCCGTATGTCGTGCTGATCCTCGACACGTCGGGGTCGATGAACATCGCGACCGGCTCGGGCCCGTCGAGCTGCGGTGACAGCGATATCCGCATCAACGACGCGGTCTGCGCGATCAACAACATCGTCAACAGCTATGGCGACATGGTGTTCGCGCTCGGGCGCTTCGCCGAAGGTACGTCGGGATCGTTCTCGAGCTCGTGCGACTCCAACAACAACTCGGAAGGCAACGAGCTCCACAGCCTGCCGCTCGGGTCGGGCGGCGATCAATGCAGCACGCAGGGCCCCTACTGCGGCGAGTGCAATCCGAGCTCGGGCATCGGCGTTCCGTGCAGGGCCAACTCGGACTGCTCGCGCAACGCCTGCCTCGGGATCGGCGGCGAGAGCGGTACCCAGTGCTCGAACAACACCGACGACGATAGCGACGGCTTCATCAACGACGGCTGCCCGGCAGTGGGGGCCGCGGAGAGCGGCAGCAACTGCAACAACAACAGCGACAACGACGGCGATGGCCGGATCAACGACGGCTGCGCGGCGACCGGCCAGTGCCTCGGCGGCTGCACGAACTCCGACGTCAACTTCGAGCTGCTGACCGGTCTCGTCGACGGCAACAACGCGCAGGCCGCGGAGTACACCGACGGGTCTTGCAACACGTGTGGCACGAGCTCCACGGGCTCGCTCGATCCCGAGATCTGGGGCGTCAGCCAGCACACGTTCACGCCGCTCTCGGGCTCGATGGTCGGCGCGAAGCGCTACTGGGAAGGCCAGCAGCACACGAACAACACGGTGCTGTGGCCGTCCAACACGGCCGGCTTCGATCCGATCAACCGCGATCCGAGTAACACCGTGTTCTTGCCGACCGGTTGCGACTCGTCGAAGACCTGCACCACCAACTGCTGCACGACGCAGTGCCGGCCCTACATCACGATCCTGCTCACCGATGGCGACGAGACCTGCACGAGCTTCAGCAACACGCTCGACGCCGCCGGGTCACTGCTGGCGACGACGCCGCGCAACGACGCCGTCAACATCAGCTCGCTGACGCGCACCAGCAACGTGGTCACCGCGACCACCTCGACGACGCATCCGTTCTCGATCGGAGACACGGTCGTGGTCAGCGGAGTCACCACGAACGCCACGTTCAACGGCACGTTCGCCGTGACGGCGGTCCCCTCCACCACGCAGGTCCGCTGGTCGCAGGTCGGCTCGAATTCGTCGATCGGCACGGGCGGCACGGTCCGGCATGCCGCGTTCGACAACGAGTACCGCATCGAGCTCAAGCCGATCGGCTTCGGCATCGCACCCGGCGATTCGGACATCGAGGCGATCGCGCACGCCGGCGGCGCACCCGACCTGCCGGGTGTCGACGAGGGGTACTACGCGCAGGACGAGGCCGACATCCAGCTCGCGATCTCGCAGATCCTCGCCGACAGCGTGCGCTCCGAGAGCTGCAACGCGCT
>DAIRFU010000533.1:0-4689 GCA_036794935.1 Kofleriaceae bacterium
GGCCGGGCTCGATGAGTCGTCAGCGGGTCGCCGCGGCGCGGGCGGCGCGGGCGACAGCGCGCGCGACCTCGCGGCCGGGCTCGAGGCCCGCGCGATCGCAGCGGCCGACGACGCGGCCTGGCTGTTCGCGCGGCACGCGCTCGTGCCGGCGATCGCGGCATGGCGCGAGCTCGATGGCCGGCTCGCGCAGGAGGCGGCTGTCGCCGCCGAGATCGCGACGTGCGATCGCGGGCTCGCCGATCACGCGCAGCGGCGCGAGCGGCTCGTCACGCAGCGTGCGCACGCGGCGACCGAGCACCAGCAGGCGAACGGCCGGCTGCTCGAGGCGCAGCGTGATGCGGCCGCCTTTCAGCAGCGCCGCGGGCTCTCGCTCGACGGGGCGCGCCGGCAGGAAGATGAAGCGCGCCAGCACGTCGCCGAGTTCGAGCGGCTGCTCGGGTTGACCGGCGAGGCGCGTGACGCGGCGACCGCAGGTGCCGAGCTCGATCGCCAGCTCGCCGAGCTCGATCGGGCGGTGCGTGCGGATGCGAAGCAGCGCCGGCGCGCGGAGGCCGAGCGCGACGCCGCGGCGCTGTTGCGCGACGAGCGCGTGCGCGTCGTCGACGAGCTGCGCAAGGCGGCCGGCTACGAGCACGCACGCGCCGAGCTGGTCGCCGACGAGCCGTGCCCGCTGTGCGGCGCGACCGAGCACCCGTGGCGCGACCGCGGCGCGTTCGACGCGCTGATCGGCGACGCGCAGGCCCGGCTCGCCGAGGTCGTCGCGCGGGGCGAGGCGGCCCTCGCCGCGCTCGCGACGGTCGCCGCGCGCGAGTCGCATCGCGCGACCGAGCGGGCGCGCCTCGTCGCGTGCCGCGCCACCGCCGAGGCGAGTACGCAGGCGACGCGACAGCGCTGGCGCGAGCAGCTCGCCGCGCTCGGCGAGCTGCTGTTCATCGACGATCCCGCGAGTGCAGAGGCCCAGCAGCTCGCCGACGACCGTGCCCTGGCCGCGCGCGACAAGCTCGAGGCCGCGCGCGCGGCGCGCAGCCAGGCCGAGGCGGGCGCGAAGGCGAGTGCAGACGCACAAGCCCGCGTGCAGGCGCGCCAGTCGGACGTCGAGCACCACGCGACGAAGCTGCGCGAGCTCGATGCGGCGATCGCATCGGTCGATGCGGCGGCAGAGCGCCTGCGCGGCGAGCGCGCCGGCAAGCTCGATCGTCAGGCCGAGCTGCTCGCCGCGATCGGGGATGGCCTCGCGCGCTGGTCGGATGCGGTTCTCGATCCCGCGCAGCAGCAGGCGCTCGCCGACGCGCGGCGGGTCGTCGCCGAGCTCGACAGCAGCGCACTCGCAGCGGCTTCGCGCGCCGCAGGTGCGCCGCATCGCGGGCCGGCGACGCCGGGCGACGCGGTCGCCGCCGGTGCACCGCATCGCTCGCCGGTGGTGCCGAGCGCCGCGCCCGGTGCAGGTGCACCGCGTCGCGTTTCGGCGCTGCCGGCCGACGCGCTCGCCGCCGGTGTGCCGCATCGCGCGCCGGTGGTGCCGGGCGACGCGCCCGGTGCAGGTGCACCGCGTCGCGCTTCGGCGCTGCCGGCCGATGCGCTCGCGCTACTCGAGCGGTGTCGCCGCGTACTCGCCGAGCTCGCCGACGCGTGGACCGCGCACGCGCAGGTGGTCGCCGAGCTGGATGCCGCGCTCGCCGATGCGCTCGGCGGGATCGACGAGGTCGCGCGCGCGGCCGAGCGGATGCTCGCCGAGCAGCGCGCGCGCCACGAGGCCGCCGAGCGCCGGCGCGACGTGTTGCACGCAGAGCTCGCCGACGCGGCGGCTCGGCTCGCCACCGACCGCGACGCGGCGGGCTTCGACGACGGCGAGCTGCGGCGCTTGCTCGAAGGCGAGCCCGGCCGCCTCGACGCGCTCGCCGAGCACCTCGACGCGCTCGATCGCGGCGCCGATCGCGCGCGCACGCTGGTGGGCGAGCGCCGTCGGCTCGTCGAGGACCACGCTGCGACGAGGCCGCGCGCTGCCATGGATCCGGCGGAGCGGGCCGGCGGCGATCTCGCGCCCGGCGCGGACGCGCCACTCCAACCCGAGATGATCGCGCGCGCCGCGGACGCCCCACCGCAGCCCGAGACGATCGCGCACGCCGATGCGGCGCTGCTCGCGGATGCGAGGCAGCTCGAGGCGCTCGCGGCCGCGGTGGCCGCCGCCGATCATCAGGCGGCCGCGCTCGCCGCCGCGCTCGCGGCCGACGCCGATGCACGTGCGCGCCGCGCGGCGGCACTCGCTCAGCTGGCCAGCGCCGAGCACGAGGCGGAGATCGATCGCGTGCTCGGTCAGGTGATCGGCTCGCACGACGGCAAGCTGTTCCGCAGCTTCGCACAGAGCCTGACGCTCGACGGCCTGCTCGCGGTCGCGAACTCGCACCTCGAGGAGCTCGCGCCGCGCTACCAGCTCGAGCGCGTGCCGAAGCATGACCTCGAGCTCCAGGTCATCGATCGCGACCTCGGCAACGAGATCCGATCGGTGCAGACGCTGTCGGGCGGCGAGAGCTTCCTGGTCTCGCTCGCGCTCGCACTCGGCCTGTCGTCGATGTCGGCGCACGACGTCCGCGTGCGCACGCTGCTCATCGACGAGGGCTTCGGCACGCTCGATCCGGCGACGCTCGACAGCGCGCTCGCCGTCCTCGACGCGCTGCAGGCGACCGGTCGCCAGGTCGGCGTGATCTCGCACGTGCCCGCGCTCGTCGAGCGGGTCGGCGCGCACGTGCGCGTGTCGCCGAAAGGTGGCGGGCGCAGCGAGGTCGTGGTCGCCGAGGCGTGACCCGACCGGGCACGCTGTCGCAGGCCCGTCCCCCAGATCGCGCTTGACTTCAATCGGCGCGTGCGCGACGACCGCGCGCCCATGCGTGCATTGCTCCTCGCCGTCCTCGTCACCGGCTGCGCCGCTCACACCGTGAGCACGAACCTGCGCCCCGATCAGATCGGTAGCAAGTATGCGCGCATCAGCGGCTATCTCGCGACCCGCGGCGCCGCCCCGGGCGGCGTGCACACCGAGGAGACCCCCGGCTCGATCCGCCACGACGTGATCCTCGACGAGGCGACACTCGCGAAGATCGATGCCGGCGAGACGTGTGTCGATCTCGTGCTCCGCACCGACAGCGCGCACGACGAGCCAATCGATCAGTATCAGCCGACGTTCGAGATCGACGGCAAGGAGACCCGGGGCGTCATCGAGAGCGAGGTCGTCTCGGTCTACGACTACAACTTCACCGGCCAGCGCGAGGTCGCCTCGGTCGAGGCCGTCGCGGCGAATCAGTTCGCCGGCATGAGCATCTCGGCACCCACCGAGCAGATCTTCCGGGTCATCGAGCGCCGCGCTCTCGTGTGCGGCGGGCTCGGCGGCCGCATCCGCGCGGTCACCCTCGACGTCACGCATCCGTCGTGGGACGTCGCCGACTACAACTACCACCTCGACTTCGCCTGGAAGCTCGACTGAACGGCGATTCGAGGCCGAGGACCAGTGGTGGCGCGAAAATCGCGAACCAAGGATCGCAGGTCCGTAGGATGCCTCCGTCTCGCGGGACTCCGCGTCACGAGATCGGCCATCGTGATTTCGCAACGTAGGATATCGTCGTCATCGTGGTCAGTCCGTGGCTGGGACGTCGCCAGCGCTTCATCGACTGCTCGACCGGCTCGCCGCGGACGTGCTCCCGTGCGTGTGGCAGCGGCTCGAGCCCTTCGACGCCGAGGTCTGCGCACCTGCCTGGGCGAGTGTGGCGCACACGGGGGCGTTCTTCGACGTGTCGATCCCGAACGGCGCCTGCCCGCACATCAGGGTCAGTGCACCCGACGATGCCTCGAACCGGGAGTTCGTGCAGACGGCTGGGAGCCTGATGGTCGCCTGTGTTCACGGCGGCGAGCCGGTGTGCGGCGATCTGTGCGACACCATCCGTCTCATCCCGAGACCGATGCGCGCGGGGCCGTCGCCGACCGCGGAGTCGGTACTCTCGTTCAGAGTGAGTGGTGGAAACGTCGCCGGCCCGATGTTGTACATCGGGGTCTGGAGCGACGGCAGCGTCGAGCTCACGAGCTATCGCTGTGTTCCAGGGGCCGCGTCGCCGCGCGGGATCAAGCAATCCAGCTACACGGTACGGACGACGATGTCGGCGGGCGCACTGACCACCTTGCTGTCGCGCTTGAAGCAGAAGGGCGTCCTCGAGGTCCAGGGAGCTCGTGGGGATTCCTACGATGCCACCGACGTCGCGCTGAACGTCCGGATCGGCGATGTCACGCGCCACATCGCGATGTCTCGCGGTGCGAGCTCGGAAGCGTTCGATGACGCGCTGTCGCTGATCATCGAGCGGGTGGGTGTCCCAGACTGCGAGTAGCTTGCGGTCAGAGCACGAGCCGGTGCGGGTTATCGCCGAGCGGGTTCGTAATGGCCTTCGATCGCGCTCTCTGCGCCCACGTGCTCGGCGTCTTCATCGGCGCGCTGACCCGCTCACTGCGATGGCGGGCCAAGCGGGTGCTGGGCGTGGCGGCGAGCTCGGCATCGGACATCGCGAAGTAGATTCTACCCGCCGCCGCGCTGCCCAGCTCTGCCTACGGCGTCGAGGCGGTGGTTCCTCGGTAGAACGCCGGCCTTCGCGACGGCCAGCCTCCCGCGGTATCTTACGCATATGGCCACGCCCGCTACCGCCAAGGTTCTCG
>DAIRFU010000533.1:4699-5020 GCA_036794935.1 Kofleriaceae bacterium
CACGCCAAACTGGTTCACCCCCGTGCCCGAGTACCACGCCGCCGTGCCGGCCGAACGGCGCGCGCGCCGTTACCAGGACCAGCTCCAGCAGATCGAGGCCACGCATCATGAACATGCAGCGAGCGTGGCGCCGCATTCGGTGATTGTCTCGCCGGTTCCGGACCTGGTAACACCTTCGCTGATGGTCGACGCACGGGTGCCGCGCGAGTTCCGTTACTGGGATCACCTCGATCGCCCGGCGGTGCGCCGGCTGCGCGCGATCGGCAAGCGCGTGCTCGGCTATGACCTCGCGCCGCCCGACGACGTCGTGCGCACGTTCGA
>DAIRFU010000534.1:0-5017 GCA_036794935.1 Kofleriaceae bacterium
CTGTCTTGTGCGAGCTAGCAGTTCGCCCGCTGCGCGGCCGAGTCGGGCGTCGAGAGGCCGAACCTCGAGGATCTCGAGGGCCTTCGCGAGCAGAGCTTGGCGCGAACCTCGACCGCGCCACACCTGGCCCACGATGCCGCCGTGGGAGAGTGGCGGTTCACGTGTCTGGAGCGCGATCTTGAGGCGCTGCCACATCGCGCGCTCGTTGCGCTCCAACGCGATCAAGGCACCTGCATCGAGGATGAGCCTCATGCGGCTTTCGAACGCCGCTTTCGCGAAGCTCGTTTCGCCGAACCGCGAATCACGACAGCCTTCCGACGGTCTTCACGCTCACGGAGCGCGAGCTCCTCTTGCGTGATCACACCGTGTTCGCCTTCGTAATCTGCGAGCAGCTTCGATAGAGCTGCGAGCCGCCGTTCCTTCGCCACATGTTCCGTAAGAGCGAAGTTGACCCATGCGCTCAGCGAGTCGGCGCGCCCGGCGGCAACGGCGGCGTTCGCTGCGTCGACGAGCCCGCGATCCAGGGTGATCGTGACGCGTGCTTTCCGTACGCTCATACTAACATCATACTCTGGGAGGCCTGGTGACGCCCGAGCCGCTCTCTTCGACGAGGATTACGCGGTCGGCAGACGCCCGCGCAGCATGCCAAACAGATGGTGGAACTGATCCGGAAGGCGAATGAACGCCGCGCTGCCGACGACCGCGATACGCCGAGCCGGTGACGCTGGACGTATTCAGTGACAATGCGATTGCGGAGCTGTACACAATGAGGACCACGCCATTGGCTGCAGGCTTCATCAACGTCGATCTCGAAATCGGCGCGCGCACACGCGCTCAACTCGTGCCGCTGATCGAGCAGTTCAAGGGGAAGCTGCTCGAGATGCACATCGGCCGGATTCGCGGGCTCTACCACGCGAACTATGAGAGCCTCGGCCCGTCCAGCGGACGCCGCAAAGGGCGTCGCGCGCCAACTCCGAGCGACACCATTCACGAGCTGGCCGACGCGATCGAACGGCTCAACCCCGCAGGACGTCGTGCGTGGAACAGCGCATCGATTCGCGACTTCAACGTCGGCGTCGACATCGAGCGCGGCGTCTGGATGTCGGAACACGACGTCGAGGCTGACGCGATCCGCCGCATTGCGGCGCTGCGGGGACGGCTCGTGTTCACGGCGTATCAGGAAGCGGCGCTTCGTGGCCGCAGAGCCGCATCGAAATGACAGGCATCTTTGCCAGAGACCGCGTTGCGTTTCGCGCGCCTTCTTCTCGGGGCGTTGCGGCTCGAGCATGCGCTCATCGCCCCGTCGGCGCGATCGCATGGTTCCCGTTTGGCAGGGCAACGAAATGCAGTCATGCAGACATTCGTGCAGCTGTGGCTCCGTGCCGTGTCGTCGCACCCTGCGGTAGTGGCGAAAGGTCGGTGCGCACACGCAGCATCGGCGCGAACGCGGCGCGGTAGCTCCACGCGAGTGCGAGCTCGAGGAGTACGAAGAGGATCGCGATGCCGAGGCCCGCGGGCGCGAGCAGCGCGTGGAACAGGGTGATGCCGACGATGATGGGCGCGAGGAGCGCGAGTGCGAGCGGGACGAACCGATTCGCCAGGAGCGCCAGGCCGCTCGCGAGCTCGATCGTCTTGATGAAGGTGAGAAAGCCGCTGCCCGCAAAGGCCGCGAGAAACGGCATTGCGCGTGCGGGTGGCGAGGCCGGCGCAGGCAAGAAGGGGACGAAGTAGTTGCTCGCGAAGACGACGAAGCCGAGTCCGAGCAGGTAGCGGGCGATGCTGGCGAAACGTTGGTTCATGGGCATACGCGGCAAGGTAGTGCGTTGTCGAAATCGCACTAGTCACCGCCGGGACAAGGCGCTATTGTCCTGGGAGCAACAATGGATCTGAACCGCGCCACCACGTTCGTCCGCGTCGTCGAGACCGGAGGCTTCACGCGTGCTGCGGAGGCGCTCGGGCTTCCGGCGTCATCGATCAGCCGGGCGGTGGCCAAGCTCGAAGCCGATCTGGGCGTGAGCCTTCTCGAGCGCACCACGCGAAAAGTCATGTTGACCGAGGCTGGACGTGCATTCTTCGAGCGAGCACGCGAGGCGCTGGCGGGTCTCGAAGAGGCGAACGCGCTGGCTCTCGATGCGGCACGCGAGGTCCATGGTGTCGTTCGGCTTGCCATTCCGCCCGAGTTTGGCGCGAAGCTCGGCAGTGCGTTCAGCGCGTTTGCCCTTCAGTACCCGCGCGTTCGCATCGAGGTGACCTTCACCGGGCGCGGCGCAGAGCTCGTCGGCGACCTCGTGGACATTGCGCTCGTGCTCGGCCGGTTACCAGACTCGTCGCTCGTGACCCGGCGGCTTGGCGAGAGCACCGATAAGCTTTATGCGTCGCCGGGCTATGTGCGCGAGCACAAGCCACCGCGGCGCGTGGCCGATCTCGCCGACCACGAGACGATCCTCTTGCGTGCGGTCGGAGGTGAAGGACGCTGGGAGCTCGAGGGCCCACGCGGCGTCGAGCATGTGGATGTCGTTGGCCGCGTCGTCGGTGACCACGCGCAATTCGTGATCGATGCCGCGCTCGGGGGGTTGGGCATCGCTCTCTTGCCCAGCTGGATCGGCGATCCGCTCGCCGCGCAGGGCAAGCTCGTCGCGGTCTTGCCGCGGTTCTCGACGAAGACGCCGCTCCACCTGCTGACGCACGGCAGTCGTCATCTGCCGCGACGTGTCGCCTTGCTGCGCGATTTTCTATACGACACGTTAACGACGGTGTGCGGCAAGCACGGCAGCTGCTGAGGGTTCGTTGCGGACTCCTATCAGCAGCTAGCCGCGGTCCCGAGAACCATTCCGTCGATTGTCGAGAAACGCCCCGACCACCTCTCCCAGGCGCTCGGGTTGTTCGAACGGCACGCCATGACCGGCGTCCTGGATCTGCTCGACGCGCACGTGCGAGTTGAGGTCGCGCAATTCGCTGGCCATCTCGAGTGTGACGACGGGGTCGCGGTCGCCAATGACGAGCAGACTCGGGACGTCGAGCGCACTCACCAGCTCGCGGTACGCGGGGTTGGGTGGCATGAGCACCTCGAAGGCGGCGACGCGAGTCCTCAACCTGGCCTCGGCCTGGAGCTCCACGATCTCGAGCGAGCGGCGCGGGTGTCGGGATCGGGCCTCCGCGACGAGGTCAGCCTTCGGTAAGCCGAGGGCCCGACGATGCTGTTCGATGACGTCGCTCTCGTGCACGTCGCGCTGGCGCTCGGGGCTCAAGAACGTCGGGTCGACGAGAATCAGGCCGCCGATGTCCACCTCACGTCGACTCGCCACCACGGCGGCCGTCATGCCCCCCATCGAGTGACCGAGCACCACCGGACGCGACAGCTCGAGCCGGCGGATGAGGCCTTCGACGTCGCGCGCGTGATCGTCGTACCGGTACCCGGCGTGCGGCGCGCTCGACCCACCATGCCCTCTCGCGTCTGGCATCACGACGTCGAACTCATCCTCGAGCGCGCGGGCCAGCGGACTCCAGCAGGCACCGCTCCCGATCAGTCCATGGAGCAGAACAACGTGAGGTTTGGCGCCTCCGGTGCGAAGGTAGTGGATGCTGATGCCGTTCGTGTCACAGAGGCCAGTGATCCAATTCGTCATCCGTCGATTCATTGGACGCGCTGTCAGTTGCGCTGATCTTCCCCGATTTTCGCGCCGCTTGCCCCATCGTGGTTCTCGACATCCCGGACGAGTACCAACGGGATGACCCGGACTTGATCGAGACCCTGAAGGCGCGCCTCGCAGAGCTACTATAGGTCGCGACGATTTCGTGCGACCGGCGGTCGTGGCAGGGCTCCTCCCGGTGCAACGTTGCAAGAAGGTCCCATGATGAAGACGCGTATCGCCTGTTCGATGGTCTTGGTTGCTCTCTGTGCGTGCGGCGGTTCCGGCTCCGAGACCGATCCCGACGGCGGTGGAACCCACGGAGGCGACGACGGCACGTCTTCACCGACCGAGACGAAGACCGGGTCGTTCACGATCTCGAGCAGCCGGTACACGGTCTCGACGACCATGGTCGAGCAGGGTTACGCGACGGGGACGATGTATCGGATCCCGCCGAGCTCGTCGGGCGGAGGCGGATGTAGCCACGCGAGCCGCGGCTCGTGCGACGTGCAAACGTGCGACAGCGGCACGACCACGACGGATGGTGGGCTCGCGATCACGTACACGGACTCGGGTCCCGTGGAGATCAGTGGCGTGCAGGTCAACGACGGCACGATGACGCTGACCCCCGGCGGCTACGGGTACGTGACGGTCAGCGGTGCGGTGGCACTGTTCGACGGTGGAACGACGGTGCGCTGGGTTGCGCCGGGGAACCCGAACGGAGGACCTGCATTCGATGTGTCGCTCGTCGCGCCGACTGCCGTCCAGGTCACCGCGCCTGCATTCGTGCAAGGCAAGGTATCGGCGAGCGTGGCGCAAGATCTCGCGGTGACGTGGTCCGGCACGCCGACCGGCATGGTGACGGCCCAGCTGGCGGCCGGGGCGGCCGGGCACAGCGTCGTCGCTCGTTGCACGTTCAATGGCAGCTCGGGCGTCGTCCCGGCCGCTGCACTTTCAGAGATTGCCTCGGCGGGTGGCTCGGCGAGCATCATGGTCATGGTCGAGAGCCGTGCGACGGAGATGCCCGGCGACTGGAACCTCGACTTCGCGCTGCAGACGTACGGTCTCGTGCCGTCGGGCATCGCGGTCGGCACGCTCGAGCTCGACTGATCGCAATGCGGGCGCGCTCGCGTCCCCACTGAACGGCCTGAGGGTCAGCGCTGCAGCGCGAGCACCAGCTCGGCCCGCGTGCAGACGCCGAGCTTGCGGTAGATCGATGCGAGCTGGTTGGCGATCGTCCGCGGACTGACGCCGCGTGCGCGGGCGATCTCGGCACCGGAGGCGCCGCGCAGCACGAGCTCGGCGACCTGCGCCTCGGCGTCGGTGAGAGGCGCGGGACGAGCGAGGCCGCGGGGGACGTAGCTGAGGTACGCGTACTCGCGACCTGC
>DAIRFU010000535.1:0-5017 GCA_036794935.1 Kofleriaceae bacterium
GCGTCCAGGCATAAGGGAGAAGTCGAAAGTAACCGCCGCCGGCGATCGGCAGGTGATCGAGTGCCTCCGCGAGCGCACGGCGCGCGACCTGCTCGGCGCCCCGCCGCGAGGTGCTGCGCGCGATCGCCGGGTTCGGCGCGTGCCGATCGGCGACGCCCACCGCGTCCGCGATCACGAGGCCCTTCGCCCAGTCGACCTTGACGCCGGCGGCGGCGGGGGACGCGAGCGCGAGCAGGAGCGCGAGAGCGAGCCGCACGCCGCGAGCCTAGCGCGGCGCGCCGATCATTCCCACTCGATGGTGCCGGGCGGCTTGCTCGTGATGTCGTAGACGACGCGGTTGATGCCGCGCACCTCGTTGATGATGCGCGAGCTGATCCGGCCGAGCAGGTCGTACGGGAGCTGGACCCAGTCCGCGGTCATGCCGTCGCGCGAGTGCACCGCGCGCAGCGCGAGCGCCTCCTCGTACGTGCGCGCGTCGCCCATCACGCCGACCGACTTCACCGGCAACAGCACGCCGAACGACTGCCAGATCGACTCGTAGAGGCCCGCCGCGCGGATCTCCTCCTCGATGATCGCGTCGGCGTCGCGCAGGACATCGAGTCGCTCGCGCATCAGGTTGCCGAGGCAGCGCACCGCGAGGCCCGGCCCGGGGAACGGCTGGCGCCACACCATGTGCCGCGGTAGCCCGAGCTCGAGGCCGAGCTGGCGGACCTCGTCCTTGAACAGCTCGCGCAGCGGCTCGACGAGCGCGAGCTGCATGCGCTCGGGCAGCCCGCCGACGTTGTGGTGGCTCTTGATCGTGTGGCTCGGCCCCTTGAACGACACGCTCTCGATCACATCGGGGTACAGCGTGCCCTGGGCGAGGAAGCGGGCGTTGTCGATCGTCTTCGACTGCTCCTCGAAGACCGCGATGAACTCGTAGCCGATGATCTTGCGCTTCTTCTCCGGGTCGGTGACGCCGGCCAGCGCGTTCAGGAACCGGTCCTCGGCGTCGATCACGCGGAGGTCGACATGGAAGTGATCGCGGAAGATCGCGGCGACCTGCTCGCGCTCGCCTTTGCGGAGCAGCCCGTTGTCGACGAAGATGCAGGTCAGCCGGTCGCCGATCGCCTTGTGGATCAGCGCCGCCGCGACGCTCGAGTCGACGCCGCCGGAGAGCCCGCAGATCACACGCCCGGTCTCCCCCACCTGCGCGCGGATCCGCGCGACCTCCTCGTCGACGAACGACGCCATCGACCAGTCGCCGGCGGCGTTACACACGCCGAACAGCCAGTTGCCGAGCAGCTCGGCGCCGCGCGGCGTGTGGACGACCTCGGGGTGGAACTGCAGGCAATCGATCTTGCGCGCCGGGTGCGAGAACCCGCTGAACTGGCAGTTGTCGCTCTCGGCGGTGTGGACGAAGCCCGGCGGGATCGCATCGGTGTGATCGCCGTGGCTCGCCCAGACCGCGAGCTCCTCGCCGGCCGGCACCGTGCGGAACAGGCGCTCGCCGCCCACCTTCACGCGAACCGTGGCGCGGCCGTACTCGCGCTTGTCCGCCGCGCGGACCTTGCCGCCGAGCAGCAGCGCGGTGAGCTGCGCGCCGTAGCAGATGCCGAGCACCGGGATGCCGAGCTCGAACAGGCCGGCCGGGATCGTCGGTGCGCCCTCGTCGTAGACGCTGTTCGGCCCGCCCGACAGCACGATGCCGATCGGCGCGAGGTCGCGGATCTTCGCCGGATCGTTCGCGAGCGTGTACGGATGGATCTCGCAGTAGACCGACTGCTCGCGGATCCGGCGCGCGATCAGCTGCGTGTACTGCGACCCGAAATCGAGGACGAGAACGAGCTGGTGCGCCATGACTGCTTACTCCACGCGGTAGTTCGGAGCTTCCTTCGTGATGATCACGTCGTGGACGTGACTCTCGCGCAGCCCCGATGCCGAGATCTTCACGAACCGGGCCTTGGCGTGCAGCTCGCTGATCGTCGCGCAGCCGAGATAGCCCATCGACGAGCGCAGCCCGCCGATCAGCTGGTACAGCGACTCGCGGAGCGCGCCCTTGTACGGCACGCGGCCCTCGATGCCCTCGGGCACCAGCTTCTGCGGCGCCTCGACGTCGGCCTGGAAGTAGCGATCCTTGCTGCCTTCCTGCATCGCGCCGATCGAGCCCATGCCACGGTACGACTTGTAGCTGCGGCCCTGGTACAGGATGATCTCGCCGGGCGCCTCGTCGGTGCCGGCGAACAGGGAGCCGATCATCACGGTGTCGGCGCCCGCGGCGAGCGCCTTCGCGACATCGCCCGAGTACTTGATGCCGCCGTCGGCGATGATCGCGACGCCCGTGCCCCTGGCCGCGTTGACCGCATCCGAGATCGCGGTGAGCTGCGGGACGCCGACGCCGGCGACGATCCGCGTCGTGCAGATCGAGCCGGGGCCGACGCCGACCTTGATCGCGTTGACGCCGGTCTCGATCAGCGCCTTCGTCGCGTCCGCGGTCGCGACGTTCCCGGCGACCAGCTGGAGCTTGGGGAACTTCTTGCGGATCTCGCGGACCGCCTCGATCACGCCGGCCGAGTGGCCATGCGCGGTGTCGACGCAGATCACGTCGCAGCCGGCGGCGACGAGCGCCTCGATGCGTGCCTCGCGATCGGGGCCGACGCCGACCGCCGCACCGACGCGGAGCCGGCCGAGATCATCGACGACCGCCGTCGGGTGCTCCTGCGCCTGCTCGATGTCGCGGATCGTGATGAGGCCCTTGAGCTTGCCGGCACCATCGACCACGAGCAGCTTCTCGATCCGGTGCTTGTGGAGGAGGTCCTTGGCCTCGTCGATCGAGACCCCGTCCTTCACGGTCACCGGGTTCTTCGTCATCACCTCGCCGACCTGGACGTCGAGCCGCTTCTCGAAGCGGACATCGCGGTTGGTCAGGATGCCGACGGGGCGGCGGTCGCTATCGACGACCGGTAGGCCGCTGATCCGGTTCGCGCGCATGATCGCGAGCGCGTCCTCGAGCGTGCGCGACGGCGCGATCGTCCACGGGTCGACGACGATGCCCGATTGCGCCTTCTTGACGCGGAGGACCTCGCGGGCCTGCTGCTCGATCGTCAGGTTCTTGTGGACGAAGCCGATCCCACCCTCGCGCGCCATGCGGATCGCCGTCGCCGACTCGGTGACGGTATCCATCGCGGAGCTGACGAGCGGGATGCGCAGCGGGATCAACGGGGTCAGCCGCGTCGCGACGTCGACGTCGCGCGGGATCACCTCCGAGAAGGCCGGAACGAGCAGCACGTCGTCGAAGGTGAGCGCTTCTCGAAGGGGTTCCTCGAGCATGGCGCGTTATAGATGACGGGTCTGATCCCGGCAATGGCTTGCGAGGCCGCGTCCCCCACCCATGGGGGATTCACTCCCAGCGCCGGCGTCCCCTGTGCACGAATTTCACAGCGTTAGGCTGGCATGGTCGTTGATGAAATTCGCATCATGCGCATCGTTCTTAGCCTCGTCGCCGTGGTCGGGATCGCAGGCTGCCCCGGCAGCGCGCCCCCGAACAGCAACACCAACGACACCCCCGACGCGGCGACCCCCGAGGCGGATGCCGCACCGACAAGCTTCGCGCTGTCCGGCAAGGTCATGGACTACTTCGGCGCGACCGCCGTCCAGGACGCGATGCTGGCGACCGACGGCCTCGACCCGGCACTGATGACAACCAGCGCGATCGACGGCGCGTACCAGCTCGATGTCGCGGTCGGTAGCGCGCTCTACATCGTCGCGTCCAAGGCCGCGTACCGGCCGACCCGCAACTCGTCCCTGACGATCGGCGAGATGCCGATCGAGCAGGACGTCTACGTGATGACCGAGCAGGACGTCAAGAACCAGTACACCGCGGTCGGCGCGACCCCGCTGACCGGCACCGCGATCCTGATCGCCGAGCTGCGCCGCAACGACGGGACGCCGCTCGAGGGCATCCCGCTCGCGAACGTGACGCTGCTCGATGCCAACAACCAGCCGGTCCCCGGGATCAAGGGACCGTACTTCTTCAACGACGCGGGCAGTGTCGACGCGGCGCTGACGACCGCGACCGCGTTCAACGGCAAGAGCCGCGCGGCCATCCTCGACGTGCCGCCCGGCAACTACACGCTGTCGGTCACGTACCTCGATGCCCTGAACCAGCCGAAGACGAACACCACGTCGGTGACGACGGTCGCCGACGGCGGCACGCTCGCGATCAGCGGCGGCCTGGTCGGCAGCGGTGGCGGTGGCGGCGGCGGCGACGCGGACATCACCGACCCGTCGTTCGCGATGCATATCTATCCCAAGCTGCAGCGCGCCGGCCAGGGTGGCCTCGGCTGCGCGAACTGCCACACCGCCGGCGGCCCCGCCGCGATCCTCAAGTACGACGAGGCGCCCGGCATCGTGCTCGCGAACATCACCGCCGCGCCGGGCGTGATCGACCCGGTGACGCCCGCGGCGTCGCTCCTGCTCGTGCGCCCGCTCTACGAGCTGCCGCCGGCGCTGCAGGATCACCCGAACGCGACGTTCCTCGACATCAACGATCCGGACTACAAGCTGTTCCTGCTCTGGATCACGAACGGAGCGAAGCCCTGAGAGAGCTCGACGCCGATCTCGACGCGAACACCGAACCGTTCGCGACGAGCGTGGACGCCCGCGAGGCGCGTCCGCACACCGGCGACGACTCCGTGGCCGACGCCGCGCTGCGTGCGCAGCTCGCCGACCAGCTGCTGCGAGGTGACCTCGCACTCGATCCGATGCCGCGCTCGCGCGCGCCGCACGCAACGATCGATCTCGACGAGGAGATCACGAACATCGTGGCGCGGCCCGCGTGGCGGCTCCTGTGAGCGAGCTCTTCGATCAGTCGCAGCCGCAGATCAAAAAGATCGCGAGCAGGATCGGGATCGGAATTCCGATCAGCCATGCGAGGATGTAACCGATCGCGCCGGACTCTTCCTTGGGAGCCTCTATCAGCTCCGGTTCGGGGGCTTTGATCAGGTCCTTCATGTACGGTCGAAACTGCACCGTACGT
>DAIRFU010000536.1:0-5014 GCA_036794935.1 Kofleriaceae bacterium
GGCCGTCCAACGACAGCGGATCGATCTCGCCGGTCTCCCGCCGCCTCATCGGCCCCTCGGGTCCGGCCGAGCCGGCCCCGCTCCATCTCGGGTGGTCTCCGCGGCGGGAATCGGCACGCCGGCGGCGGCATGCGCGGCGAGCGTGCCCTCGATCGCGGCGCGCGCGAGCGTGTCGGGCGCCGGCAGCGGCGCGATGGGCTCCGGCTTCGCGTCGCCGAGCAGCGCCTGCAACGTCCCGGTGATCCCGCCGGCGATGCCGTCGAGATCGTAGCCTCCCTCGAGCACGGCGACGATGCGCCCGCGCGACGACCGATCGGCGGCATGGCGCAGCCGCGCCGCCATCGCCGCGAAGCCGGCGCGCGTGACGCGCATGCCGGCGAGCGGATCGTGCTCGAACGCGTCGAAGCCGGCCGACACGATCAGGAGGTCGGGCGCGAACCGCGCGAGCGCCGGCAAGAACACGTGGTCGAACACGGCCGCGTACTCGGCATCGCCGCTGCCCGCCGGCAGCCCGACGTTGATCGTCGCGCCGGTCGCGCCTTCGCCGCCGACCTCGGTGGGCGCGCCGCCGCCCGGGTAATAGGGGAACTGATGCACGCTCGCGTACAGCACGTTCGGATCGGTCCAGAAGATGTCCTGGGTGCCATTTCCATGGTGGACGTCCCAGTCGACGATCGCGACCCGCGCGGCACCGGCGGCTCGCGCCGCGGCGGCGGCCACCGAGACGTTGTTGAGCAGGCAGAACCCCATCGCCCGGTTGCGCGTCGCGTGATGGCCGGGCGGCCGCACCACGGCGATGCCCTGCGACAGCTCGCCGGCGAGCACGCGCGTCGCCAGCTCGCTGGCCGAACCTGCGGCAGCGCGCGCGGCGTCCCACGTGCCCGGCGAGTAGTAGGTGTCCGGATCGAGCCAGCCGCTCCGGCCGGGGACGACCCGCTCGAGCTCGGTCAGGTAGGCACCGTCGTGCACCGCGGCGAGCTCGTGATCGGTCGCCGGCCGCGTCGCGATCTGCGTGCCGCGCTCGGCGATCCCCGCCGCGACGAGCGCATCTCGTGCGGCGACCGCGCGCGCCGCCCGCTCGGGATGTCCCGAGGGCGCGCGGTGCTGCACGAAGATGTCGTCGAGAACGTAGCCCAGCATCCTCAATCGTCGCGTTCCGACCGCGTGGGCCTCGACATGAGCCGCATGATCGCTTCGCGCACCGGTACGCCATCGTGAATCATCGCGTGCATCGCATCCACGATCGGCGCATCGATACCGAGCTTCGCGGCGAGCTCCTTCGCGACCTTCGCGGTCTTCACACCCTCGGCGACCTGGTGCATCTCGGCGAGGATCTCGGGCATCTTCTTGCCCTGGCCGAGCGCGAGGCCGACCCGCCGGTTGCGCGAGGCATCGCCCGAGCAGGTCAACACGAGGTCGCCCATCCCCGACAGCCCGGAGAACGTCATCGGGTTCGCGCCGAGCGCGACGCCGAACCGCGTGATCTCGGCGAGCCCGCGCGTCATCAGCGCGACGCGCGTGTTCGAGCCGAAGCCAAGGCCGTCGGAGACGCCGGCGGCGATCGCGATCACGTTCTTGAGCGCGCCACCGATCAGCACGCCGGTGACATCGTCGGTCCGGTAGATACGGAAGTGCAGCGTGGTCAGCGCCTCCTGCGCGAGCAGCGTCGTCGCCTCGTCGCGGCCGGCGAGCACGATCGCGGCGGGCAGCCCGGCGGCGATCTCGCTCGCGAACGTCGGGCCCGACAGGTACGTCGCGCGCTCGGCGATCCGCGCCGGGAACACCTCGGCGTAGACGCGATCGACGGTCATGAGCGTGCTCTCCTCGAGCCCCTTGCTCGCGTTGATCACGATCGCATCCGGATCGAGCCACGCCGCGGCGCGACCGAGCACGTCGCGGATGCCGTGCGACGGTGTGACCCCGACGATGAATCGCTTGCCGGTCACCGCACGCTCGAGGTCCGCGGTCACGTTGACCGACGGCGGCAGCTTGTGGCCGGGCAAGTACGCCTGCGCCTCGCGCGTCTGTTCCATCGCCGCCGCGGTCTCGGGATTGCGCGCCCACAGGCTCACCCGGTGCCCGGCGCGGCCGAACAGCATCGCGAGGCAACTGCCGTAGCTACCCGCACCGACGACCGCGATGTCTTCCGCGCTCATTTTCGCGGGGAGAACCTATCATCTCTAGCCCGCGGAGGGGCTGCTAGACATCGCCTCGGTCGCGAGCACGACGCGGTTGCGCCCCGCCCGCTTGGCCGCGTAGAGCGCGGCGTCGGCGGCGCGGACCAGCGCCTCGGCGTCGGACCCGTCGTCGGGAAATGTCGCGACGCCGATCGAGACCGAGATCGTGCCGGCGCGCTGCGCGGCGTCCGAGAAGTCATGCGCGGCGATCCGCTCGCGCACCCGCTCGGCGACCTTCGCCGCCGTGAACTTCGCCGTATCGACGAGGATCACCGCGAACTCCTCGCCGCCGTAGCGGGCGACCACGTCGTTCGCGCGCCGGGTATCGTTGAGCACGCGCGCGAGCTGGCGCAGCACCTCGTCCCCGGCCGGGTGGCCGAACGTGTCGTTGAACTGCTTGAAGTGATCGACGTCGAGCATCAACAAGGACAGCGGGAGCCCGCTGCGCTGGCTGCGCTCCACCTCGAGCGATAGCCGCTCGTGGAGGTGGCGGTGGTTATAGAGGCCGGTGAGACCGTCGGTGACGGCGAGCTGCGCGAGCCGCGTGTTCGCCTCGGCGAGCTCGTGCGTGCGCTCGTGGATCTTCGCCTCGAGCTCGCGATTCATCTCGAGCAGCGCCTGGTTCTTCGCCGACAGCGACGCGATGAGCTGCTGGTTCTCGTGGACGAGCCGGTACTGCCGCAACAGATTCTCGACGCCGAGCAGGAGCGCGGTCTCGTCCCACGGCTTGGAGATGTACTGGTTCAGGTGCGCGCGGTTGATCGCGTCGATCACCGCGTCGAGACCGGCCTGGCCGGTGAGCAGGATCTTCATCGTCGTCGGCAGCCGCCGCTTGACGATCTCGAGCAGCTCGACGCCCTTCATGCCGGGCATGATCTGGTCGGCGATCACCAGCGCGATCGACTCGCCGTCGCGCTCGAGCTCGTCGAACAGTGCCACCGCCTCGTCGCCCGAGCGCGCGGTCAGGACCTGCGCCTCGTGGCCGAACCGCGCACCGAGCTGGGCGCGCAGCACGCGCAGCACGCCCTCCTCGTCGTCCACGCAGACGATGACTTCCTTGCGGCTCACTGGCCCTCTATCGGTAGACGCACCTCGAAGACGGTGCGCCCGGGGATCGACGCGCAGCGCATCTCGCCGCCGTGCTTGGCGACGATCTGGCGCGCGATGCCGAGCCCGAGGCCGGTGCCCTCGCCCTTGGGCTTGGTCGTGAAGAACGGCTCGAAGATGCGCGGCAGGGCATCTTCGGGTACGCCCGGACCGTCATCGACGACGCGGACCACCGCGGCACCGTCTTCGACGAGCGTCTCGATCGCGATCGTGCCCTTGCCGGCGAGGGCCTGCTGAGCATTCGAGATCAAGTTGGTCCACACCTGGTTCAGCTCGTCTACGTACACGGGTACGCGTGGCAACACACCGTACCTGCGCTCGATGACGATATCACGCAGCGCGTGATGCAAGAGCACGAGCGTGGTCTCGAGCCCCTCGTGGAGATCCGCCTCCACGCGCGTCGCCTGCTGATCGAGGTGGGAATAACTCTTGAGCGCACCGACGATGCGCTGGATCTGCGCGACGGCGTGGCGCACGGTCGATGCGGTGCGATGGAGGTAGACGTGGTCCGTGAGCGCCGCCATCGCACGAGGTGCGAGCGCGCGATCGGGCCCCAGCGCGGCGACGAAACGGTCCGCCTCCTCGCGGGTCGCGTTGAGATCGGCAAGCTCGGCGGCGACCGTCTGCACGTCATCGATGCGGGTCGGCTCGAGCGCCGCGGCGAGATCGCGCGCGACCTTGCGGGCGATGAGGCCGGTGACCAGCGGCCGTTCGGCGAGCTGCGGGCCGAGCGTCTCGACCATCTCGGTGACTGCCTGAGCGACACCGGGCGTCGCGGCGTACTGGACGACCTCGGCGCCATGGCGGGCGACGCGCGCGAGCGCGGTGGCGAGCCCGTCGATCGAGCCGCGGATCGCGGCGGTCGGCGAGTTGATCTCGTGCGCGACGCCGGCGACGAGCAGGCCGAGCCCGGCCATCCGCTCCGACAGCACGAGCTGGGCCTGCGTCTCGCGCAGGTCGGCGAGCGCCTTGCCGAGCTCGGTGTTGATCGCGGTCAGCTCGGCGGTGCGCAGCCGGACCTTCTTCTCGAGCTCTTCGCTCGCGCCGCGCACCTCGTGATACAGCTGCGCGTTCTCGACGGCGGCGCCGGCCTGATCGGCGAACGTGGTGAGGAGGTTGAGGTCGGCGTCGGAGAACTGGCGCGCCTCCTCGGCGCGGGCGACCGCGAGCACGCCGACGATCCGGTTCTTGCGCTCGAGCGGGAGCGCGACGAGCGGGCCCGGCGTCCCCGCGCTGCGGGCGGCCTCGCCGTGCGTCGCGTCGGCGCCTGCGCGCACGAGCCTCACCGGCAGCCGGTCGTCGCGCACGCGCTCGGCGATCGCGCGGAGCGCCTCGGCGACGCCCAGCGCCTCGTCGGTCGCGAGCACGCTCGACACGTCGGGTCGCCGCGCACGCGCGGCCGAGGCTCGCAGCCGGCCGGACTCGACGAGCCACAGCGCGGCGAGCTGGACGTCGAACGTACGCGCGACCGCGTCGACGATCTTGCGCGACACCTGATCGAGATCGATGACCGACGACACCGCGCGGCCGGCGTCGTGCAGCGCGACGATCTCCTTCATGCGCGCGGCGAGGCGCGCCTGGTTGTCCTTGAGCGTGGACGTCATCTGGTTGAACGCGGCGGCGAGCTCGGTGAGCTCGTCCCCGCCCGGGATGTCGATCCGGTGATCGAGATCGCCGCGCGACACCGCGATCGCGCCGCGGTGCAGCTCGGCGATCGGTGCACCGAGGCG
>DAIRFU010000003.1:0-36589 GCA_036794935.1 Kofleriaceae bacterium
ATCGAGCAGATCCGCGAGGAGGCGCGCGAGCCGCTCGGCGTTGCGGTGCAGGCCATCGACGAGCTTCGGCGCGATCTGGGGGTCGGCGTGTGCGCCCGCCATCAGGGTCTCCGCGTTGGCGCGGATCACCGCGACGGGCGTGCGCAGCTCGTGGGAGACGTTCGCGACGAAGTCGCGCCGCACGCTCTCGAGCCGGCGCACCGTCGTGACGTCCTCGAGCAGCAGCACGCGGCCGGCACGGCCCCACGTGCGCGCGGCGCGGATCAGAGCGCGCGGCCCGTGCGGCAGCTGGACCTCGGCGCTCGCATCGTCGGGGCGCCCGATCAGCGCGGCCAGCTCCGGCACGCGAACGAACTCGAGCAGCGGCTCGCCGACGAGCGAGCTCTGGACGCCGAGCATGCGGCGCGCGGCATCGTTGAGCATCTCGATGCGGCGCTCGTCGTCGATCGCGATCACGCCCTGGGTGAGCACGTCGGCGACCGACGCGAGCAGCGTCCGCTCGTGGCCGAGCGCGCGCCGGTTGCGTTGCCCGTCCTCGGCGAGCGCGTTGATCCAGCCCGCCAGCTCGCGCAGCTCACCGGGCAGCGACAGCATCGAGATCCGGCGCGTCGGATGGCGTGCGAGGTCGTGGGCCGCGCGCGCGAGGCGGTCGACCCGGCGGCGCATCACGACCGTGGTCACGAGCACCGCGACGCCGACCAGCACGAGCGTGACCAGCGCGTGCATCATGTATCGCCCTCGTCGGGGGAGCTCTTGAACCGATAGCCGACGCCGCGCAGCGTCTCGATGTACGCGCCGGCGTCGCCGAGCTTCTCGCGCAGCCGCTTGACGTGCGTATCGACGGTGCGCGTCGTGACGTCGGCATCGATGCCCCACACGTCGCCGAGCAACGTCTCGCGCGTCTGCACACGGCCGCGGCGCGACATGAACGCGTGGAGCAGCTTGAACTCGAGCGCGGTCAGCGACAGCTCGGCCTTGTCGACCCACGCGCGGTGCCCATCGCGATCGAGCTCGAGGCGGCCGAACCGTAGCAGCGCCGGCTCGCCCTCGGCGCGCTGCGCGCGGTGCCGGAGCTGGGCGCGGATCCGCAGCACGAGCTCGCGCACGCTGAACGGCTTGACCACGTAGTCGTCGGCGCCGACCTCGAAACCGACGACGCGATCGATCTCCTCGCCCTTCGCCGTGCACATGATGACCGCGACGTCGCGCGTCTTGTCCTGCTCGCGCAGGCGCCGGCAGAGCTCGGTGCCGCTGAGATCCGGCAGCATGAGATCGAGCACGATGATGTCGGGCACCGGCTCGGCGAGCGCGGCGGCGAGGCCATCGCGGCCGTTGTGCGCGACGCGCGTCTTGAAGCCCTCGGAGCGAAGGTTGTATTCGAGCGTCGTCGCGAGATCGACCTCGTCTTCGATCACCAGGACCAGTCCGCTCATGTCCTGCGTTTAGCACGTCGTGTGTGACGGCCGCGTGACGGTGGCGTGGCCAGCGAGAAACAGCGGTGTATGGTGCGCCGGATGAGTGTTTCCGAGTGGATGCCCGAATGGTTGTTAGTCATGGGCCCAGGCGGACTTGCCGCGTGGCAGTGGATCGGACTCGCGATCGTCATCCTGCTTGCCTGGATCATCGGCCGGACCGGCGCCTGGGTGATCGCCTGGACCGCCGCGAGGATCGCCGGCCGCACGTCGACCTCGGTCGACGACGAGCTCCTCGTCAAGCTGCGGTCGCCGATGCGGATGCTCGCCTCGGTCGGCCTCATGCGCCTCGGCATCCTCGCGCTCGCGCTGCCGGCGAAGCCGAACAAGCTCGCGATCTCGATCTTGCTCGCCCTGTTCGCGCTCGCGCTGGTGTGGGGAGCGCTGCGCTCGATCGACGTGATGTCGGCGCACCTGACCCGGGCGTCGTGGGCCATCGAGCGGCCGAGCGCACGTTCGCTGCTCGCGCTGGTCACGCGCGTCGCGAAGGTCGTGATCATCGTGATCGCGGGCATCGGCTTCATGAGTGGCATCGGCCTACCCGTCGCCAGCTTGCTCGCCGGTCTCGGCATCGGCGGCATCGCGCTCGCGTTCGGCGCCCAGAAGACGGTCGAGAACGTGTTCGGCGCGGTCGCGATCGGCGTCGACCGGCCGTTCCGTGAGGGCGACTTCGTGCTCGTCGAGGCCGACACGATGGGGACGGTCGAGGCGATCGGCCTGCGCTCGACGCGATTTCGCACCCTCGATCGCACGGTGGTCACGCTGCCGAACGGGCGGCTCGCCGACATGCGGATCGAGACGTTCGCGCTGCGCGACCGGATCCGGCTGCAGACCGTGCTGAACCTGGTCTACGAGACCACGGCGGCGCAGATGCGCGAGGTGCTCGCCGGCCTCGACGACGTGCTGCGCAAGCACCCGAAGATCGTGCCCGAGAGTGTGGAGCCGCGCTTCATCCAGCTCGGCCAGTCGTCGCTCGACGTCGAGGTCATCTGCTACTTCAAGGAGACTGATTTCGGCAAGTTCAAGGTGCTCCGCCAGGACGTGCTGCTCCAGCTCATGGAGGTCGTCGAGCGCGCCGGCACCCACTTCGCGATGCCGACCCGCACCGTGCACCTCGTCGGTGATACAACCCGCGCCCATGTTGACCGGTAAGCAGCGCCGCCACCTCCGTGCCCTCGGGCACGAGCTCAAGCCGATCGTGCAGGTCGGCAAGGACGGCATCGACGAGGGCCTCGTGGCCGCCCTCGACCAGGCGCTCGCCGATCACGAGCTCGTGAAGATCAAGATCGGCGAGGGCGCCGGGCTCGACCGCCGCGCGGCGGCGGAGGAGCTGGCGAGCCAGACCCACAGCGAGGTCGCCCAGGTACTCGGCAACACCGTGCTGCTCTATCGCGCCGACCCGGAGGATCCGAAGATCAAGCTGGTGCGTGGTGCCTCGGTCCCCGAGTCGGGCGCGGACGATGACGACGACGAGGACGACGACGACTAGCGCTCAGCGGCGGCGGCGGCGGCCGAGCACGGCGAGCAGGCCGAGCGCGAGGAGCGCGCCCGCGTGGCCACCGCCGGCATTGCAGCCACCGACGATGTCGCCGTTGTCGAGCGCGTCCTGATCGCCGTCACCGGTGCTGCTGCCTGCGCCCGAGCCGGTGTCGTCGCCCGGTGGGGGCGCGCCCTGCATCACGGTGACGGTGCGCGTCTCGGACTCGATGTTCTTGCCGTCGCTGATCTCGACGACGATCGTGTGCTGGCCCTCGGCCAGCGTCGACGACGTGACGAACGTGAACGGCCCGGCGCCGGCCTGCATGTCGGCCTGCGCGCCGTCGATCTTGAGCACCGCCCCGGCGACCGCGATGTTGTCGCTGCCGGACGCCTTGACCTCGAAGCCGGGCGGCACCGTCGCATTGTCCGACGGCGACGACCACACCATCGTCGGCGCGACCGCGTCCGAGGTGCCGAGCCGCTCGCGCAGCAGCGCGACCGAGTTCTGGTTCGCGCGGCACTGCGAGCCGTTGATGCCGCACACGCGCTGCGTGCTCTCGCCGCAGCTCGCGGTCTGATCCTGGAACGCGCGGTTGCCGTTGTACTGCAGGTACGTCATCGGATCCGACGCGAGCAGCTCGTGATCGAGGCCGTAGCTGTGCGCGACCTCCTGCGCCATGATCTCGCACGCCTCGCGCGGCGTGAAGTTGAACGCGCCGGTGAACGTGAACACGACCGAGTTCTCGATGATCGAGCAATCGAGCGTGAACGGCGACACGCCGGCGACGTTCTGAGGCATGCCGACCTGCGTCGGCGAGCCGCCGAACACGGCCTCCATGTGCGGCACGTTGCCGGGATCGGTGTCGACGACCTGGACGTCGAACTGGGCGAACAGACCGCGGAAGCAGTCGACCGTGGTCTGCCAGTCCGCGGCGCTCACGGTCCACGGCTGGAACGTCGTCGTCTGCGTGACGATCGTCGAGCGGTTCGTGCGCGAGTCGTTGTTGCCTGGCGACAGCGTGACGCCGTTCTTGTTGAGATAGATGATGCGGCTCTGCGCGACGGCCTGGATGCCACCGCTGACGACCGGCGTGGACTCCTGCTGCGGCAGGACCTGGCGCGCCATGATGAGCCCGTCGCCGCGGACGTCGCCGACGAACTCGTGCATGGAGGCCCCTCCCACGCCGTCCTGCCAGACAGGCCGAAGGCCGTCCGCGGTTGCGAGGGAAGGAACCAGGAGGAGCGCGCCCATTACGCCGAGCTTCATGGGGCCGACAAAGATCACGGAACATGCCAGCTAGGGCACGTTGTCCCCAGCAATGCGTTTGTCGAGGCGCTGCCAGGACTTGGCGCTCCAGAGGCCCGTTTGCGCGAATCGTGCAATCAGCTACTTGGCGCGTTTGCCTGGGGGAGCGCCTGGGGGCGGTGGCGACGCGGCCCCCGCCTGGCTATCCGCGGCACTCCGCTTCGAGTTCTTCGATCTTCTTCGGGCACGCGGCGGTCAGGACCTCGTTACCGGTCTCGGTCACCAGGACGTCATCCTCGATCCGGATGCCGAGCCCGCGCAGCTCGGGCGGCACGTCCGCCGCGTCCGCCGCGACGTAGAGGCCGGGCTCGATCGTGATGACCATCCCGGGCTCGAGTGGCCGCGCCTTGCCGCCGACCGTGTACGCGCCGACGTCGTGGACGTCGAGGCCCAGCCAGTGCGACGTGCCGTGCATGTAGAACCTGCGGAAGGTCTGATCCTTGATCCGATCATCGGCGCTGCCCGCGAGCAGGCCGAGCGCGATCATGCCCTCGGTCAACCGCCGCACGCAGTGATCGTGGATCGCGTCGAGCGTCACGCCCGGCTTCACCATCTCGCAGGCCTCGACCTGGGTATCGAGCACGATCTGATACACCCGGCGCTGGACCGGCGAGAACGTACCGGTCGCCGGCCAGGTGCGCGTGATGTCGGCCGTGTAGTGCCCGTACTCGCAGCCGGCATCGACGAGCACGAGGTCGCCGGCCGCGATCGCGCACGAGTTCTCGATGTAGTGGAGGATCGTCGCGTTCTCACCGGCGCCGACGATCGTCGCGTAGCCGGGACCGGAGCCGCCGTGGCGGCGGAACGTGTAGTTGATCAGCGCCTCGAGCTCGTGCTCGAACACGCCCGGCTTGCCGGCGCGCATCGCGGCCACGTGCGCCTCGTTCGAAATCTCGATCGCCTTCTTCAGCGCGGTCAGCTCCTCGGGTCGCTTGCGCAGGCGCAGCTCGTGCAGCGCGGCGCGTGGATCGACGATCGCCCGGGGCGGCCGCTTGCCGCGCTTCTCGAGCTTGCGCAGCCGCGCGAGGGCGTGCGTGATCACGAGATCCATCGCGTCGTCGAGGCCGACCGCGTAGTGCAGCTCCTCGTGGTTCGCGATCAGATCGCCGAGCCGGCTCGCGAGCTCGCTCGCCGGATACGCCGCGTCCGCGCCGTACGTCTCCTTGGCGCCCTCCATGCCAGCACGCCGGCCGTCCCACGTCTCCATCTCGGGATCGCGCGGGCGCACGAACATGACGACGCGCTCCTTGTCGGCACCCGGCCGCAGCACGAGCGTCGTCTCCGGCTCGACGAAGCCGGTCAGGTAGACGAGATCCGAGAGCTGGCGGAACGGGTGGTACGAGTCACCGTTACGCAGCCGCTCCGGCAACGAGCGCACGACCGCCACCCCACCGGGCCCGATCGCCTGCATGTACGCATCGCGCCGGGCTGCAAACACCGCGGGGTCGAACATGCCCCGGGTATAGCGCGTTCAGCGCAGCGGTACGAGCGTCGCTGCCGCGGCCTGCGCCGCCTGGAACAGCAGCTCGATGCGCGGCTCGCTCGCCTGTGCGCGCACGACGACCGTCTCCTGCTCGTCGAGCGGGACCGTGTAGAAGATCTGGCGCCACTGCTTGCCGTCGTGCTCGTACGCGCACTCGGTGAAGCTCATGTCCCCGACCCGGCCCTGCTTGACGAGCCGCTGGTACGGCGCCGGGTTGATCACGACCTCCTCGGCGGCCACCGAGCGCGGCAAGAACGCGATGAACTCGTCGCGCGCGCCGACCGCGTGCAGCTCGAAGTACGGATCCGAATCGCCCGGCTGCGCCGGTACGAGCACGACGCCGACCGGCAGCTCGACCATCACGCCCGCGGCGAGCGCCGACCACTCGACGTGCGGCAGCCCGGTGTCGACGCGCAAGAACACCGCCTCGAGCTCGACGCCGTCCGCCAGCTCGAGCAGCGGGCCCGCCTCGCCGTACTTCGCCAGGCTTCCCGCCAGCCAGCTCGCCGCGCCCTGGGCCGGCGCATCGCTCGGCGTGATCCGCGCGACCTCGCGCTCGCCGCGCAGCAGTACCAGCTCGCGATCCTCGGTCACCATCACGCGAATCGCGGGCGACGGCGACAGCAAGAACCCATGACCACCAATCCCGTACGTAGCTTGCATACCGGCGCGGACCTTGCGACCGGCCGGCCCGGAGGTCAACAGAAAATCGCCTACACGGCGAGCAGCTGGCGCATCGTCGCGATGACGTCGCGCAGGCGGACGGGCTTGTCGAGGAACACCGAGGCACCGGCCCTGAGCGCCGCGCTGCGTGCGCTGGGACCGCCGGCCGACATCGTGATGATCGGCAGCGTGGTGAGGCCGAGCGCGGTGCGGGCCTGCTGGATCAGGCTCGGGCCGTCGAGCACGGGCAGGTAGACATCGACGATCGCGGCGTCGAACGAGCGAGTCTTGAGCAGCTCGAGCGCGACCGCGCCGTTCTCGGCGGTCGCGAACGCGAACGTGACGTCGCGCAGCTCGCGGCGGGTCGAGCCGGCGAGACCCTGGCAGACCATCTCGCACAGGTGCTTGTTGTCCTCGACGACGAGCACGTTGACGACCGGCGCGACGAGCTTGGGGTCGCGATCGCGCACGCGCTGCACGAGGGCCGCGAGGCGGGCCCGGCCGCCTTCGAGCAGCGCGAGGTCGAGGCCGCCCTCGGGAGTCTGCTGGACGAGCGCGTCGAGCACGATCGGCTGCAACAGCCCCGGAAACGCGAGGCCGATCTCGATGATCGTGCCGATCGCGACGGCGCGTGTGGTCTCGACGAACAGTGTCGAGCCGCGGAGGTTGTTCTCGTGATCGGCGAGGAAGTCGTCGACCGTCGGGTAGTCGACGATGAGCCGGAGCAGCTCCTTGTGTGCGGGGCGGCGATCGAGCTGCCCCATCTTCGTCGTGCGTCTAGGACGTTCCAACTTCAGCTTTGAGCCAGCACGCGTGCGCGCCAGCGTTCCCCCGGTGGAGCATTGTAGACCAAGCGGGCAGGCGCGTGAAGCTACTTGATGCGGCGGCGGCGCATCGCACACAGCGCGACGAGTGCGATCACCAGCATACCGCGCGGGTTGCCGCCCGCCGAGCAGGCGTACTGGTGATCGAACCCGTCGTCGTACACACCATCGCCGTAGGGCTCATCCGCGCCGCAGGTCGCGAGCGTGGTGTCGCCGGTCGCGCCGATCGCCCGCAGGTTCGCGAGATACAGGTCGATCAGCGCGATATCGGCGGTGACATCCGGATCCTCGTGGGTCTCGTTCCACGCCACGGCGCTGGTGCGAGTGGCCTGGAGAGCCGCTGCCGCGCAGTCGGGGTCGGGGCTGCGCGTCGCGAAGCGCAGGCCGAGGAAGACGTTGTACATGGCGAGGCGCTCGGCCAGCTCTGGCATCGACAGGTACGTCTCGGCCGGCGTCTCGGCGGGGTCGCCAGGGTAGGCGAGCGTGATCCGTTGCGTCAGGATCTCCGACGATCCGGGCAGCCGGTACGTCAGCTCGAGATCGGCGACCGTGCCATCGCTGTTCGCGCCGGTGGGCGTCAGGTGGACGAACAGCATGCTGCCGCCGCCGCGGCGGTCCGGATCGGGGGCCTGCGAGGTGCGGCTGGCGACGAACACCGCCGGGATCGCGACCTCGCCGGCCGTCGGTGTCGCGGTCCACATCGACGTACCGACCACCTCGCCGAGCTGCCAGCCACTACCGGCGGCGGCCGTGACGTGGACGTCGAGCGCGAGCGGGGTGACGAAGTAATCGAGCTCCTGCTCGAACACCTCGGTCGCCGCCGCCGCGTCCTCGAGGAAGTAGAAGTTGCCGGCGCCGTGCTCGGCGAGGCCGCGCATCAGCGAGACGTCGAACGACAGGCCGACACCGATCGTGGTGAGGCCGATGCCTTGCTCGATGTAGCCGTCGGTCATCTCGATGATGGCGGGCGTGCTCGTGTTGCCCGCGGTCGCCATGCCGTCGGACAGGAAGATGACGCGGCTCTGGCGCTCGTTCGAGTGCACCTCGGCCGCGAGCGACAGACCGGCGGACAGGCCGTCGTAGATGTTCGTCGCACCGCGCGGCGTGAGGCTCGTGATGATCGCGTGCAGCTCGTCCTTGTTCGTCGTCTCGGCGAACGGCGCGAGCACGTCGACCGTGTCGTCGAACTCGACGAGCGCGAGGCGATCGCCCTCGCCGAGGTTGTCGACGAGCGCGTGCAGGCCGACCTTGACCTTGTCGAGCCGCTGGTCGTCCCACATCGAGCCCGAGTGATCGACGACGACCACGAGGTCGAGCGGCCGGCGCACGATGGTGGTCGGATCGACGTTCGTGTTGACCGCGATCTGGAGCGTCGCCTGGTGCGCGCCGGTCAGCCAGTCGCGGCCGACCGCCACGCCGGGCGTCAGGCACAGGACGTCGGTGCACTCCGTCGCCGGCGGCGCGTTGAAGTGCTCGTTGAAGAAGCCGTTCGCGTCGAGGGTGTCGGGGCCGGGCAGCTCGCCGTTCTCGAGGATGCCGCGAAACTCGCCGATATCCTGCTGGCCGCCGAAGCTGACGCCGCCGCCGCCGTTCGAATCGCCGGAGGGCGCGCCACTGCCGGCGCACGCGGAGGCCGTGAGGAAGACAATGCCGAGCCATCTGGTCATGGGCTGGCCTTCAGCAACCGGGGTGCCAGTGTGGCCGCGCGACGATTCCGCGAGCACCCGCACGCAGTTGCGCGCCCCGGCCGGCACCGGGCCGCAGGGCGCGAGATCCGGCGGGATCCGGCAAGCCACGACATCGGTGTCGTAGGATGCGCCGGTCATGCGCCGCCTCCTCGTCCTCGCCCTCCTCGTCGCCTGCAAGCAACCCGCACCCCAGGAGAAGCCGCGCCAGGCGCCCGTCGTCGTCGCGAAGGACGCGCCGGCCGCCATTCCCGACGCCGGGCCGCCGCCGTTGCCGTATCGCACGGCCGCGTCGGACTTCGACGTCGATCCGGCGGTCGCGGGCACCGGCGCGACGTACCTCATCACGTCCGAGGACGAGCTCGCGACGAAGGTCGGCCGCGACGTGCTCGCGTCGGGAGGCAACGCGGTCGATGCCGCGGTCGCGACGGCGTTCACGCTCGCGGTGACGCGGCCGACGGCCGGCAACCTCGGCGGCGGCGGCTTCGCGGTCGTGCGCACGGCGAAGGGCAAGGCCAGCGCGCTCGACTTCCGCGAGACCGCACCGGCCGCGGCGACGCCCGACATGTACGAGCACGCCGGGCCGCACGCGTCGCTCGTCGGCGTCAAGGCCGTCGGCGTGCCGGGCAGCGTCGCCGGGCTGTGGGCGCTGCACCGCAAGTGGGGCACGCAGAAGTGGGCAGCGCTGCTCGCGCCCGCGATCGGCTACGCGAAGGATGGCTACCCGGTGCCGCCGTACCTCGCGAACGCGATCGCGCGGCGGCAGGCGCGTGCGCCGCTGACCGGCGCGTTCGGCGAGCGGTTCGCGCCCGGCGGCACGCCGCTCGTGGCCGGCGCCATCCTCAAGAATCCCGAGCTGGCAGCGGTGCTCGAGCGGATCGCCGCGAAGGGACCGAACGGCTTCTACAAGGGGCCGACCGCCGCGGCGATCGCCGAGGTGATGAAGAAGGAGGGTGGCCTCATCACGAAGCAGGACCTCGCCGGCTACAAGCCGATCTGGCGCGAGCCGGTGCGCTTCTCCTATCGCGGCAAGACGTTCATGACGATGCCGCCGCCGTCGTCGGGCGGCGTCGTGCTCGCGATGACCGCGAACATGCTGCGCGGCCTCGATCTCGCGAAGCTCGGCTGGCACTCCACCGAGCACGTGCACTGGGTCGTCGAGGTGTGGCGGCGCGCGTTCGCGGCGCGCAACGAGGTGCTCGGTGATCCGAAGTTCGTCAAGGACATGCCGATCGGCAAGCTGGTCTCGCAGGCGGAGGCCGACCGGCTCGTCGCCACGATCACCGAGCGGGCGACGCCGTCGCGTGAGGTGCCGGCGCTGCTCGGCGGCATGCACACGACGAACCTGTGCGTCGTCGACGCGAAAGGGATGGCCGTCGCGCTGACGACCACGCTCAACACCTCGTTCGGCAGCGGAGTGATGGTCGACGGCGTGCTGCTCAACAACGAGATGGACGACTTCGCGACCAAGCCGGGGCAGCCGAACGTCTACGGCCTCGTGCAGGGCACCGCGAACAAGATCGAGCCGGGCAAGCGCATGCTGTCGTCGATGACGCCGACGATCGCCGAGGACGAGCAGGGCAAGCTGTTCATGGTCGTCGGTGGCCAGGGCGGACCGCGCATCATCACCGAGGTGTGGCAGGCGATCTCGAACGTCGTCGACTTCAACATGGCGCCGGATGCCGCGATCGCGGCGCCGCGCTTTCACCACCAGCACCTGCCCGACGACGTCGCGCTCGAGGACGAGGCGATCACCCGCGAGGTCGCCGAGGCGCTGCGCGCACGGGGCTACGAGCTGGTGTGGAACAAGCCGGGCCGGATCTCCGGCGCGGCGAACGCGATCGTGCGCACCGCATCGGGCTGGGCGGGTGCCGCCGATCCGCGCGGCGGCGGTGCGGCGCTGGGCGACTAGCAACGGCGCCAACGCCTCCGCAGGAATTGCGAGAAGACGATCAGTGCGGAGTCAATCACAGGCCGTTGAACGAGCGGTAACATGCCCATCCGGACCGACGTCGAAGACCGCTTCCGCGACGCTGCCGGGGCCAAGAGTCGCCTCTATCGTGTACGCACCACTAGGCCGCAATGGAGCGCATCCGTGCATCGCGTAGCCTTCGACGGGCTCTCCATAGCGCCAACGCTCAGTCAGAGTCGCGGGACCAGTTGCCCACAATGTGCACTCAAAGGTTTCGGCGTCCGTAATACTGTGAACTTTTACAACGAGAACTGGCAATGGCTGCGCGGGCCTTGAGCAATTAACAAACACCAATTGTGGGGAACCATCACGGTCACCAATGCTGACGCCCGGCTTTGGGTCACACGAAATCATCCAAACCGACAGGATAAAAACGATACGAATCATGGCCCAGCCACCGTCTTCACCACCTCATCGGCGAAGCGATCCGCTAGTTGGTCGAGTGTGTACGACCTGTCAATGACGTCCTGCTGTCCTCGGAGCCACCGCACGCGGATGCTGCACAGAAGAACACGATCACCATGATCGTGGAGAGTGCTCGCCCTCGCGCGAGAGGAGGACGGCGAGGCTCATTCATGCACCTGTCCGTACCGCGATCGAGTGGACGCCGGCAAGCAAAAAGCGACGACGCTCCGGACCACGTGCTGCACTATGTAGCAGTCAGGAGTTGAGCACGTACACGAGGACAGGCGAGGCGATGACCGTCACTTCACTCAAACTGGCGCGATGCGCACGGGGTTGTCGCGCTCGCGACGATCGCGTCGACGGCGGGCACTGGCGTGTCGCGGGTAAAGACGCGCTCAGGGCGCCGGCGGACGCGATAGGGTCAATCGCGCCCGTGATCGCTGCCCTGTGAGTGGGGGCAGCGACTAGCGTCTTTGACTATGCGCCGACCGGCGCGAGCCACTGAACGAGGCGGTTGTCGGTGCTCACCGACTGCATCGGCAGGCGGAACGCGGGCGCCACCGCGCGCGTGGGGCAGGCGCCGGTCTGGGCCTCCGCGGCCGTGCACAGCCCCGTGCCGAGCACCGGGCGGTCCGGATAGAACGGCGTCGCCCACAGCTGGATCGTGCCGGTGCCCAGCTCGCCGAACGCGCGGTCGGACTCGAATGTGACGTAGAACATGCGCTCGCCGCCGGTGGTCAGGGAGAGCGGCGCGAAACGCGCGTGGACATCGAGGTCAGGCGAGTCGTCGGTGAGCTGGACCGGCGTCGTGCTGCCATCGGCCTTCGCGATCCAGATCGAGGCCTTGGTCTCGAGCGTGCCCCAGCCGGTCGCGCGCGTGAACGCGATCCATTGACCATCGGGCGACCACGCCGGGGCGTAGGCCGACACGCCGGGGACGAGCGGCATGATCGCGTGCGCCGCGCCGAACGAGATCGTCGCCGCGGCGAACGGGCGGACCTCGATGGTGCCGCCGAGCGTCGGCGCGTTGCCCGTCGACAGCACGCTCGCGAGCGAGTGGCCATCGCGCGACAGCTGTGCGTCGAACATCGCGTAGCCGGATGCGGGCTCGAGCTTGGCGAGCGTCGCGCCGGCGTCCGTGATCACGTGGAGGTTGCCGTCGCGCGACGTGACGAGCGTCGAGCTGGCCGCGGTGAACGTCGCGGAGTCCCAGGTCTGGCCGGGGTCGGTGACCGTGTGCGACGCGATCTCGTAGATCGCGGCGTGCGTGCCCGAGGCGACCGCGAATCGCGAGCCGTCGCGCGACAGCGCGCAACCCATGCACGCCGCCGGGACCGGCCCGACGAGCGGCGACATCATCGCGTCCCAGGTCGCGGGCGACACGACGGGCGCCGCGCCGAGCATCGGCTGCGCGGCATCGTAGCGGGCGATGCCGCCGGCACTCATCACGTACAAGCCGCCGACGAGTGGCTGCTCGGTGACCTGCAGCAACCGCGGCAGGCTCCTGCAGGCGAGCTTCGGGTTGTCCTCGACGAGGCCGCTGACGCGCAGCTCGATCGACTCGTGCTGGCCGGCGAGGCGCGTCCAGTCCTCGGCGGCGAGCCGCGCGAACGCGGACGGCACGCTGCCACGCCGGGTGTAGATCCGGGTCTCGAGGTACGTCGTCGCGAGCGACACCTCGAACAGGTCGTCGCGCGCGTCGGCCCACTGGACATCGAGCGCGCCGAGGTTTTGCGGCAGCACGACGCCGTCGGCCGGGTACGAGATCGCGGGCGCACACGAGGTGTCGGCCATCGCGCGCTCAAACGTCAGGGCGGCGTCTACCGGCGCCGCGACGTAGCGCAGGTCGCGCGCGAACACCGTGAGGTCGGCCTGGGCGCGCAGCGCGCCGTAGGTGGCGGTCACCTGCATCGGGCCGAGCACGTCGCCGCCGAGGCTCAGCGTGTCCGCCGACCACGAGCCGGCGCGGCGATCGGCGAGCGCGAACGCGGTCTCGGCGGTGACGTCGCGGGCGACGCCGTCGCTGTCGATCAGGGTCGCCCGGAACGTCTGCACGACCGGGACGCCGTCGACGACGGTCATCGCGAGCCGCGCGGGCTCGAGCTGGAGCTGGACCGGCGTCGCGTCCGGTCGGGGCTCGATGCATCCGACCAGCCCACACAGTGCGATGCCGAAGATTTTCGTTGGCCGCATGACCACCGCATCGGCCGGATACGAAAGCTTGTTATGTGGCGAAGAGTGGGAGTCCGCGCCGTGGCATGCTGGATACGATGTCGACGAAGGGTGACCCCAGCGGCATGGTCGTGTATCCGAAGCTGCCCGTCCCGGCGCCGAACCGCGCCAGCGACCCCAAGCTCAAGGCAAGCCGCGACGCCGCGTACAGCAAGCCGAAGATCGCCGCGGCGATCGGACTCGTCGCGCTGATCGGCGGCGCGCTCGGCTTCTTGCTCGCGCCCGACAAGGCGGAGGAGGCCGCACAGGCCAAGAAGGTGGCGGCGGCGTCGCAGACGGCCGCGAAGGTCGAGAAGGACCGCGCCGACGGGATGGCGAAGCAGGTCGAGGTCCTGAAGAAAGATAACGACGAGCTCGAGAAGCAGCTCTCCGTCATGACCGCGAAGGCCGGCGAGATGGAGAAGAAGGCGCAGGCCGCGAACGAGACCGCGCAGAAGAAGCTGTCCGCTGCGATCGACACCGCGACGGGCGAGGTGTCGACCGAGGGCGAGGAGATCCACCTCAAGCTCGTCGACAAGGTGCTGTTCGCGATCGGCGACGATCAGCTGACCGACAAGGGCAAGACCGTGCTCGACAAGGTCGCCAAGGCGCTGAAGGACATCCCGGACAAGCAGATCTGGGTCCAGGGCCACACCGACGACACGCCGATCGTCGCGCCCGCGAAGCTGAAGGAGGCGAAGAAGAAGAAGAAGGGCAAGCCGGCCCCCGAGGAGCCGGCCGTGCGCTTCGCCTCGAACTGGGAGCTGTCGGCGGCGCGCGCGCTGCAGGTCGTCCACTACCTCCAGGACCACGGCAAGATCGATCCGACCAAGCTCGCGGCGCTCGCGTTCGGCGAGTACCGGCCGGTCTCGAAGCGCAACAAGGCGGCGAACCGCCGGATCGAGATCGTGCTGTATCCGCACCGCGCCGTGATCGAGCGGCGCAAGAAGCGCTGAACGTCAGCGCTGGCGCTCGACGAAGCTGACCAGGTCGCTATCGGCCGCGTGCTCGAGCGCGTCGAGATCGCTGGCGCCATCGACGTGGCCGCGCGCGAACACGAGGAGCGGCATCCGCTCGCCGTCCGCGTCCGACCGCAGCTCGCGTGCGATGTCCGGAACGCCCTCGCTCTTGAGCTCGAGCAGGATCGCGCGCGGACGCAGTGCCCGGGCCAGGCGCGAGAGCTGGCCGAGCGCGCGCGTCATCGATACGACCGTGAAGCCGCGCTCGCTGAGCATGACGTCGAGCTGCTGGAGCCGCTTGCGATCGTGCTCGACGATCAGCACGACCCCGCGATCGACGGGCTCTTGCAGCGGCTCGCTCGGGCTCGCGATGTACGGCCCGTGCGAGAGCCGGTCGGCATCGCGCGAGCGATACACCGCGAGCGCGACCTTGTTGAGCACGTCGTCAGCGTCGAAGGGCTTCTCGACGCCCTCGCTGGCGCCGATCGAGGCGAGATTGATCTCGAGCCCGTGCACCGCGATCATGATCAGGACCGGCCCGTCCTTGTAGACCGCGTCGTTGCGGAGCGCCTGGAGAAACTGCCGGCCGTTCATGCCGGGCATCATGAGGTCGAGCAAGATCGCGTCGGGCCGCGCCGCGTGGACCTTGTCGAGCGCGTCCTCGCCGTCGATCGCGACGTCCACGACGTAGCCGTCCTCGGCCAGGATCTGGGCGAGCGTGTCGCGGACCATCGGTTCGTCGTCGACGACCAACACGCGCCCGCCTTTCGAGGCAGCTCCCGACATTCCGAGTTCACGGAGCGTACCACCCGTATTGGCTCCGAGGTACGATTGCGCGATGTCGACGGCACCTCCGGTGGCCCGTGCCTACGACGCGTTGCGGGCGAGCGTGCTGCAGCGCTTGCTCGACATGCGCGCCACACTCGATCCATCGCTCGCGCGCGTGGACGAGGCGACCGCGCGCGCTCAGATCGGCGCCGTGCTCGATCACCTCGGCAACTTCATCGCGACCGGTGACCTCGGCATGCACCGCGCGTTCCTCCACACGTTTCTCGCGATGCGCGCCGCCGAGGCGCAGGGCCCGGCCCAGGTGCTCGCGATGCTGGTCGCGATTGGCGATACCGCGGCGCAGGTCGCGCAGGAGGAAGGCAGCGGCCCCGAGGGTGCCGAGCTGACGCTGCTGCTCACGCGGGTCACCGCCTCGACCGCGCGAGCGGTCAACGACCTGATCGCCGAGGAGCTCGAGCGGCGGCTCGCGCAATGGGCCGAGCTGTCGACGAAGGAGCGCGAGGGAGTGCCGCCGTCATGAGCCAGCCGCTGCCGTCCAGCCGCCTGCGCGTCGCGGGCGACACCCACGTCGGCAAGGTCCGCACGACGAACGAAGACGCGATGATCTGTGACCCGGTGCGTGGGCTCTATGTCGTGCTCGACGGCATGGGCGGCGCGAACGCGGGAGATGTCGCGTCGCAGACCGCGCGCGACGCGATCCGTGACTTCGTGATCCAGCGCCGGCTCACGATGGAGCCCAAGGCGCTGCTCGAGGCGGCGATCCAGCACGGCTCGGCCGCGGTGTGGTCGGCGGCGCAGAATTCACCCGACCACCACGGCATGGGCACGACGGTGGTCGCGTGTCTGGTCGTCGATGCCGCCGGGCGGAGTGAATCCGCCACGCGCCCGCTCGGGCCCCAGCGCGTGATCATCGGTCACGTCGGCGACAGCCGCGCCTACGTGCTGCGCCAGGGCCGCCTCCAGCCGCTGACGCGCGACCACACGATCGTCGAGGAGCTCGTCGATCGCGGCGTGCTGTCGGCGGACGACGCCGAGCGCCACCCGTACAAGAACGTGCTGTCGCGCAACCTCGGCGCGAAGCCCGACACGCGTGTCGACCTCGTCGAGCTCGAGCTCGAGCTCGGCGACCGGTTGCTGCTCTGCTCCGACGGCCTCTACGGCTACGCGTCGACCGAGGGCATGCAGTACCTGCTCGGCTCCGGTGATCCGCCCGACGCGGTCGCTCGCGATCTGATCGACCTCGCGCTGCGCGGCGGTGGCGGCGACAACGTCTCCGCGATCGTGATCGAGGCGCCGCAGGCCGCACCGACGTCGACCCAGGTCGTCCGCACCCACGGCGCGGTCGCGTGGTGGCAGAAGCGCACCCGGTTCTTCCAGCTCGCGAAGGAGCGCGGCATCACGAAGAACCCGATCTGCCGCGGCCTCGATCCCGACGAGGCGCTCGATCTGGTCGCGATGTCGCTGTGTCAGGCGATCTTTCACGACCTCGAGAAGTCGACCGGCGTCAACGTGTGGACGTTCGCGCAGAACGTCGCCGGCGGCTGGTTCGAGCGCGGCGGCGAATGGTCGGCGGTGCGCGGGCTGATGGATAGCCTCGCGTTCGCGGCGCGGGTCATCGTCGACGAGATCCGGACCGCGGACGCCAAGCTCGGCTTCTTGCTCGACGTCGCGGTGTCGCGCGCGCTCGTGGTCGCGGAGCTCGCACTCGGTGGCCTGCTCGCCGAGCGGCTGCGGCAGGTCGACGCCGATCTGATCCAGATCCACAACACGATCCACGAGACGCTCGAGGGCGAGCCGACCGACGGCCCCGACACCGACGGGCGGTTCACCGAGCAGGCGACGATCCCGTTTCTGCGTCCGGATCGCCCGGTCACCCAGCCCGGCATCAGCACCGAGTTGATCGGCGCGATCGAGAAGACGCTGACGATCGCGCGGGCGCGCACCTCGCCCCGCGCCGAGATGGTCAAGCAGATCCTGTCGGCGCTGGAGTCGATCGCGATCGACGTCACCGGCAACTTCGCGTCGGCCGTGCTCGCCGCGCGCGAGATCTACGGCACGCGCGGCCTCGACGACACCGGTGTCATGTCCGTGTTCGACGCGCTCGACGCCACCCGCATCGTGACCGCGTCGAGCGTGCACCAGACCTCGCTGCCCGACGCGATGCGCGCGAAGGTGCTGCGCGCGATCAGCTCGGCGCACCAGCGCCTCGTCGGTGCGATGACCGGCCTCGTGCTCGAGGCCGTCGCCCCGTACTCGCGCAAGCTCGAGGAGGCGCAGCAGGTGACGGCCGAGCTGCGCGACAAGGTCGCGCGGGCCGAGCGCAACCGGGCCGAGCTCGAGAGCAAGCTCGCCGCGACCATCGATCAGAGCCTGCCGTGGGAGAAGCGCGGCGTGACGGAGTGGTGAGCCGATGAGCGACGTCGATCTCGTCGAAGCGGTCAGCGTCCTGCGCGACGAGGTGCTCGACACCGTCGAGCACGGCGACCGCGATCCGCCCGGCGCCGAGGTGTTCGATGCGCTGATCCGTGCGCTCACGATCGGCGGCGAGTCGGTGCCCGGCCTCGACCTCACGCTGCATGACTCGGTCACGCGCCGGCTCGCCTGGGGCGATCTCGAGGAGGCCGTGCTCGCCGACGCCGAGCTCGTGTTCGATCGCCTGATGATCGCCGTCGAGCGCGCGCTGCGCGATCCTGCCGATCGGCTGGTCGTGATCGAGGCGGCGACCCAGGTCGCGGTCACCGTCGCCCGCGTCGTGTCGCTCGCCGCGGTCGGTCGCGCCTCTCGTGACCGCGCCGAGCGGCTGCGCGAGGAGATGGCGCAGCGCCAGCTTCGCGAGGTCCTCGACAAGCAGCGGGCGACGATCGCGACGCTCGAGCGGCAGACCACGCAGCGCGATTCGTGACGGCTACGGCGCCGGCGTACCGAGGTTCGCGGTGACCGCGTCGAGCAGCGCCTCGAGACCCGAGTCGCGCTCGACATAGCGGTGGACGAGCGTGCTGTTCGTGCGTCCCGTGCCGCGGACGATACGGCGCGCCGCGGGCTGGGCCTTGCGCACGTCGTCCATGATCGGGGCGACGCGCGGATCGGTGGCATCGAGCTCGGCGATCACGGCGTCGAGCTTGATGTTCTCGAGTGCCTCCTGCACGGCGTAGTCGTCACTCGCGAACAGGACGTCCCAGCCGCTCGAGACATAGAGCGCCATCGCGCCGCGCTGGCGGTGGTCATCGCCGACGACGAGCACGCGCATGCGGCGGCCGGGCTTGTCGACCACGCCGGACTGCCGCGCCGCGTTCGCGACCAGCGCGTGCCACTCGGCCGGGGGCTCGATCAGCAGGACGCCCAGTGCCGGGTGGATGCCCGCGACCTCGCGGACGACATCGCCGATGACCTCCATCGCGGTGCCCGCGCGCGGATCGGTGAGCGCGAGCGAGACGCGTGTACCGACCGGGATCCACTCCGACACCTCGCTGGTGTCGAGGCAGATGCCGACGTCGGATACGTCACGCGTGTGGCAGACGGCCATCTTGCCGCCGAGCATGGGAGACACGGTGACGTTCAGCGAGATGCGGTAGCGGGGCGCACGGCGCGACACCGTCGCCCATAGTATCCCAGCCGCACGCGCGGCGTACGAATCGCGGCATGATAGGTCCGGCCAGGCCCGGCCGCATTGACCCCCGGCGGGTAGAGAGGGAACGTAGCGCCCATGAGAGTTGCTCTCGCCATCGCAGCGATGATCGCTGTCCCGATCAGCGCGGCCGCCGACGAGCCGCCGGCGCCGCCACCGACGCCGACGTCGACCTCGACGACATCCGGGCCGACCTTCGCACCCGGCGGGGTGCCACTCCCACCCTCGACGGCGCCCGGCAACACGCCCGCGCCGGCGGCGAGTACGGTCCCCCCGCCCGGCACGGCCACGCCGGGCGATACACCCGGGGCGGATCCGGCGTACCGCGGCACGCCCGATCCGGACGTCCGCACCTACCGCGCACCGCGCAGCAAGGACGTGGTGATCGTCGCGTATCCCGAGCGCAGCAAGTCCAACCTCATCATGCTCGGCGCCCTCGGCGGCGGCGGCGTGGTGCTCGGCGCGGTCGGCCTCTACTTTCACCTCGACTCGCGCTCGGCCTCCAGCGATGTCGCCTCGCACAAGCCGACCGGCCAGCCGTGGACGGCCGACAAGCAGGACACGTACGACCGCGCTCACCGCTCGTCGGTGATCGCCGGCGTGTTCTACGGCGTCGGCGGCGCGCTCGTGCTCGCCACCGCCGTCGCGTACATCATCACCGAGCCGAAAGCCGAGACGATGACGATCCACCCGCACACGGCGAGCGCGCTCGTCGCGCCGACGCGGGGTGGCGCGATCGTCGGCGGGACCTGGAGCTTCTAGATGCGTGCCCCACTGCTCTGCCTCGCGCTCGCCGCCTGCACCCCCGAGGTCGTGTCCGGCGCATACCTCTGCGGCCCCGAGTCGGCGTGTCCCGAGGGGCAGGCCTGCGACGGCGTCGACGACACCTGCGTGCTCGCCTCGATGGCGCGGCCGTTCTCGTGCATCACGGACACTCCTACCGAGCCCGACGACACCGCGGACGAGGGCGCGCTGATCGAGGATCTCAGCTGCGTGTCGGCCATGGTCAGCATCCCGAACTGCATGCTGGAGGGCGACGGCGCGGACTGGGTGACGTTCGTCGCGCCCGCCGACTGCACCGCGCTCGCGGTGCAAGCCCGGGTGTCGTTCCCGACGGCGTACGAGGACCTCGGGCTCGAGCTGTGGGACATCGACGCCGACATGGCGCTCGGCACCTCCGAGGAGTGCAAGCAGGGCGCAGGCAACGGCGAGAGCCAGCACTGCCTCGACATCGAGATCGTGCCCGGCGGGACCTACGGCGTACGGGTGCTGCCGAGCGGCGACGGCACCTGCGACGGTGAGTGCGCGTACAATCGCTACACGCTGTCCATGCAGCTCGCGACGCCCTGACGCGAGACGTGGGATAACCGGAGGCGGTGCTCGAGCTCGCGTGGAGCTGGCTGGCGACACCGTACGTGGTGTGTACGGTGCTGATCGTCGCCGTCGCGCTGGCGGCCGCACTGGTGCGCGGCGATCGGGTGCTGCGGCTCGGCGTGATCGCGGCCGCTGCGGCCGCACTGCCGTGGTCGGTCTGCCAGGCGCTCGCGGCGTGTACCCACGATCCGGCGCTCGCGACGCGGCTGCTCCGACTCGGGCAGGGGCCGGTCGCCGCGGTCGGTCCCAACCTCATGCTCGTCATGCTCGGCGTCAGCGGGCAGCTCGAGCGCTACCGCTGGATCGCGCGCTTCGCGTACGTGATCGGCTCGTTCTTCTTCATCGTGTGCTGGGCGACCGACTGGGTCGTGCCGGGCGTGCAGGTCGTGCCCGCCGGGATGTTCTACATCGAGCCCGGGCCGCTGACCGGCCTGCACCTGTCGCAGCTCGTGCTGTGGCTCATCGTCGGTGTCGTGATCGCGCGGCGTGCGAACCCGCGGGCGCGCGGCAACGGCACGATGCGGCTCCTGCTCGGCGTGCTCGTGCTCGGCGCCGTCGGCTCGGTCGACACGCTGCTGCTCTACCGGATCTGGGGCGTGTACCCGATCGCGTGGCTGTCGGCGTCGGCGGCCGCCGGCGTCGCGCTCTATCTGGTGTTCCGCACCGACCTGTTGCGGCCACAGGGGTTCGATCGCGGCGTCGCTGTCGAGCTCGGGCTGTTCGCCGCATCGGCGGCGCTGATCGCCGGCCTCGCGATGGTGCTCGGCACGGCGAGCCCGCTGCCGCTCGTCACCCTGTCCGCGATCGGCTGGGCGCTCCTCACCGGGCTCGCGTGGGCGTCGGCGAGGTCGCGGCCGACGCGCGTCAAGGGCGAGCGCGAGCTCGATCAGTTCGTCGCGCGCGTGCCGACGTACGAGACGGAGCGCAAGGTGCACGACAAGCTCGGCACGCTGTGGCAGCGCGCGATCGGCATCGAGGTGCGTGCGCTGTGGTGGCGCGATGGTGACGCGCTGACCACGCACGACGGCACGCGCTGGCGGCTCGACGCGGAGGTGATCGCGTGGCTGGTCGCGAACCCGACGGCCCTCGCGGCCGTCGATCTGGCGACGATGCGGCTCGGCCCCATCCGCGCGAAGATCGAGGCGCTCGTGGCCGCACACGATCCCGATCTGCTCGTCCCGCTGTGCGATCGCGACGAGCTGGTGGGGCTCGTCGAGGCCGATCACGACAAGGCGCTGCGCGAGTCGGAGCGCGCGCTCATCGAGGACTCGGCTCGTGCGGCGGCACGCGCGGTGACGTTCGTCGAGCTCGCGCGGGCGGCGTCGCGCGAACGCGAGACCGCGCGCCAGGTCGAGGTCGCCGACGCGCTGCGCGTGCAGGCGATCGCGAGCGGAGAGGCCGCGCTCGGTCGCTGGGCGGTCGCCGCGGAGTATCGGACCGCGCCGCGCACGACCGGTGCGGGCTGGTCCGCGATCGAGCTCGCCGATGGCCGGCTCGCGCTGCTCGTCACCGAGGCGCAGGCCCACGGCGTGGCCGCCGCGCTCGCGACCGCTGCGCTCACCGGCGCGTTCGCGGCGGCGACCGCCGGCACCGCGCGCGTCACGCTCGACGACTTGCTGCGCACGATGCGCGCGAGCTCGGAGGGCGTGTTGCGCGGCGGCGAGCCGGTCGCCGCGTTCCTCGCGATCATCGACGCGGCGGCGCAGAAGCTCGACTGGGCGTGCGCCGGGCATCCGGGCGCGCTGCTCGTCGGCCCGATCGCCCCCGTCGATACCGACACGCCGCCGAGCCCGGCGACCGGGCCGCAGCTGGCGCTGGCCGGCCCCCCGCCGGCAGCGATCGCCCTCAGCGGCGGTGCGCGCGTGCGCGGGGCGAGCTTGCATGCCGCCCGCCGCGGCGAGGCCGCGTACCCACCCGACACGCTGCTCGTCGTCGCCTCTACGGCGCTACGGGGTGACGACGACGAGGCATGGCAGCAGAAGCTGGTCGCGGTCGCCCCCCTGCGTCCGCGCCTCGCCGTCGCGCTCGTCGAGGGTGCGCTCGAGCGCGGCGAGCCCGCCGAAGATCTGCTCGCCGTGGTGGTGCGCGCACATTGAGCGGCCGATCACACGAAGCGGGCTCGCTTCGCGTCGACGCGTGGTTTGGGAGTATCATGGGGAACATGCTTCGCCTGGGTTGTCTCGTGCTGCTCGTCGTGGCTGCCTGCAGTCCGGTCAAGGACGCCAGCAACGTCCCCGATGCGCCGGTCGACTCGACCGACATGCGGCCGCCGATGATCGCGTCGTCGGTGCCCGAGGACATGGCAACGAAGGTGAGCGTGCTCGCGCCGATCTCGGTGTTCTTCGACGAGGCACTCGATCCGGCGAGCGTGACGGCCGAGACGGTGAAGCTCGGCTATGACGATTCCAACATACCGAGCGTGCTCACGGAGGGCCTTGTCATTCCACTTGGCCCGGTGCCGGCGGGACTGACACCGGTCCGCGGCACGGTCAGCTACGATCCGGGCCCCAGGAAGGTCTCGTTCGTGCCCGCGGTGCCGCTGCCGCGCGGCCGCGTGCTCACGCTCTCGCTCGACGTCAACGATACAGCGGGGATCGCGTTCACGGGCACCGTGCACTTCATCACGTACGTGAACGAGGACACGCGGCAGTACTACTTCAACGGTGCCGGGTTGCCGAGCTCGTGGTCCGGCTACTCGACCGATATGGCCGGCTGGATCACCAAGCGGATCGCTGGCAGCCAGCCGGGGATCGACACGATCTGGTTCTCTGCCGACGACCCGCGCTCGATCCGCTACGACTTCGATCATCATCCCGACGGCCGCATCTCCGAGGAGCGGTACTTCAACGCCGGTCCCGACGGCCGCTACGACACCCTCGATGACCCGATGACTCTCTGCATCAGCTACCGCTACGATGCCGAGCAGGTGCTGCAGGCGCGCACGTACTCGGTCACGATCGGCCCCGACAACATGTGGTGCACGAGCGACGACGTGCCGTCGAACACCACGCGCTACACGTACGAGGGCACCAAACGGACCGGATTCGTTTACGACACCGACCCGGGCGCGGACAACACCTGGCACACCACGGACGACCAGTGCGCCGTCTACTACGACTTCGAGTACGACGCGCAGGGCCGCAAGACGCGCGAGATCTATCGCAACTGCGGGGCGGATGGTTTCACGCACAGCGCAGACGATACGTACAACTACTATTATCAGTACGATTACGACGCGAACGGTTACGTGACGAGCACGACGTACTTCATCGGGCCGGGCGCGGATACGCAGTGGCTGACCGGTGACGACCAGCGATCCTATGTCGACACGTATCGGCGCGACCCCGATGGCCAGCTCACCGAGACGCTGCGCTCGACGGGCGCTGGTGCCGACCTGATCTGGGGCAACGCGGACGATTCCGGCGGCCCCCGCACCGTGCAGACGTACAACGCGCAGAAGCTGGTCCAGGACATCACGGTGTACTACATCCCTGGGCCCGACGGCCTCTGGGGCACCGACGACGACGTCATCTCGTACTACGACAAGCTGACCTACGACGTGAACGGCAACCGGGTCGACCAGAAGGAGTACGCGATCGGCGACGACGGCATCTGGAAGACGCCCGACGACCGCGTCACCGTCGACCACGACTTCGACCTCGTCAAGTGATCAGTCGGCGACCGGCTCGCCGGCGCGCTCGTCGTCGATCACCATCTTGAGGCCGGCCGGCAGCGTGTCGCCGAGCGCGACGCGCTCCTCGCGCGCCTCGAGCGCGACGACCTGCTCGACGAGCACGGCTGCGCGCTCGCCTCCGGGCAACGTGCGTAGCAGGCCGGCGAGCTTGTCCCGCGTGGCATCGTCGAGGTCGCGCGTGCGATCGCCGGTGCGCCGGCCGAGCTGGGCGAGCGGGAACGCGGCCTTCTCCGGATCGGGCCAGTCCCACGCGACGAGCGGCTGCAGCCACGCCTTGACCTTGCTCGGCGGCACGACGGCGTTGAGCGGACCGTAGAGCGGCACGCGCGCGCCGAGCCGCGACAGCGCCCACAGGTGCACGGCGTCCTCACGACCCTTGCGCGAGTCCATGCGGTGGACGAGCTCGTCGCCGAGCTTGACCTTGTGTGCGATCGGCAGTCGCTCCATGCTCGCGACCGCGCGCCACATCTCGGCGAGCTCCTGCTTGCTCGGCTTGGCCTCGGCGAGCTTCTTGGCCTGCTTGGTGCTCGGCAACAAGAGCTGCGCGAGGCGGTCGTAGATCTGCTCCTGCTGACCGTTCGCGAGCCCACCCGCGATCCGGCGCCACACGATCCACCATGCGAGCTTGGCGGGCTCGCTCCTGGGAAACGCGAGGTTCTCGTTGAACACGCCCCACATCACGCGCGAGCGCCAGGCATCGAGAGGTGCGCCGGTGCCCGGCCGGAGCAAGAAGCCGGCGAGGTTCAGCCAGCGCTGCTCGTGATCGGCCGTCTTCTTGCGATCGGCGGCGACCTCGACGAGTGCATCGAACAGCGCGCGCGCGGTCATCATCGACCACTCGTCGCGGCGCGCCTCGAGCAGCGTCTCGAGATCGCGGGTCAGCGTCTTCAGGCCCGCTCCCGTCGAGAACGCGGCCTGGATGACGGCCTTCGCCTCGTCGGTCCTGGGGTGGGGCGCGGAGTCTGCCGCGACCTCGGCCGACGGCGCCGTGCCGCCCGAGCGCATGTCGAACGCGAGCTTCCACGTGTGAATGCCGCCCCCCTCCGCCTTCGGCTCCTGGGTGTCGACGCAGTAGATCTCGAGCGCGCCGAGCGCGGTGATGTGGACCGCGAGCCGCACGGTGACCTCGCCGCGGCCGCGTGCACGCAGCACGGTGACGATCGGCGGCAGCTCGAGCAGGTCACTGCCGTCGTCGAGCGTCTCGGCCTTGCCGTCGCCGATCGGCACCAGCGCGCCCGGCTGATCGTCGCGCGTGCTCGACGAGTACAGCCGGAAGCTCACCGGCCGGTTCGTCACCAGCCTGAAGTCGCGCGCGAGCTCGACGCGCGCGCCATCGTCGAGGCCCGCCGGGGCGAGGCACACGGCGTAGCGCATGTCGGTCGCATCGACGCCGATGTAGAACGCGCGCGGCGTGCCGCCCTTGATGCGCGTCGCCAGGCCGCGGCGGACGAGCCCGTAGTACGCGGCGCCCTGGGCGACCGCCAGCTCGGGCATCGTGGCCGGCAACTCGCGCGGCGGCGTGCCCTGCCACTGGCCGATCTGATCGAGCACGCGCTGGCGCAGCGTCGCCGGCGTCATCGCGCCGCCGTTGAACAGCACCGCGTCGACGCGCCCGGCGCCGTGGCGCTGGAGAAACGCGGCGAGGTGGCGGGTGACCGCCGGATCCGCGGCGTAGGGCAGGCCGAACTCCTGCAGGCCGCTGCGGCCGCGCGCGAGCTGCGCGTCCTCGGGCACCAGCGGGAAGAACCCATCGAACAGGATCTGGTCGAGCTCGGCGCGCGTGACCTCGTCGCGGATCGTGCCGCCGATCAGCTTCGCGCCGCGCGCCTGGACGACGATCGGTGCGTTCGCCGGCGGGTCGTCGCCGAGCAGCGTCTCCTTCGCGAGCCGGCACGCGTGGACGAGGCCGTGCCACTGCAGCGCGTCGAGCTTCTTGCTCGTGCGTGCGACCACGCGCTGCTCGACGAGCTTCGCGAGCGTGAGGTCGAGGTTGTCGCCGCCGAGCAGCAGGTGATCGCCGACCGCGGTGCGCGTGAACCCGTCACCGTTGTCGTCGACCTCGATCAGCGTGAAGTCGGTCGTGCCGCCGCCGACGTCGAACACGAGCACGCGCTCGCCGGGCGCGAGCTTCGTCCGCGCCTGGTCGATCCATGCGTAGAACGCCGCCTGCGGCTCCTCGAGCAGGACGACCGGCGGGAAGCCGGCGGCGGTCGCCGCCTGGAGCGTCAGCTCGCGCGCGGCCTCGTCGAACGACGCGGGCACGGTGACGAGCACCTCCTGATCCTCGAACGCGGCATCCGGGTGGGTGTAGTCCCACGCCTCGCGAATGTGGCGGAGCACCTGCGCCTGCGCGTTGATCGGCGACAGCTTCGGGCCGTCGCCCTCGCCCCACGGCAGGATCGGGGCGCCGCGATCGACGCCGGGGTGGCAGAGCCACGACTTCGCCGAGGCGATCATGCGCGACGCCATGCGCGCGCCCTGGTTGCGCGCGAGCTCGCCGACGATCGCGCGCAGCGCGGTGGCCGGCGCATCGGCCCGCCACGGCAGCACGGTCTCGTGGGGCGCGAGATCGATGTCGCTCGCGAGGTAGACGAACGAAGGGAGCTGGTGGCGCGGCGCGACCTCGCCGGGCGCGACGAGCTGCGGGACCTCGAACACGCGCACGCGCGGATCGGCCGCCTGGGTATCGACGTAGGCGACGGCCGAGTTGGTCGTCCCGAGGTCGATGCCGATCAGGTAGCGCGATGGCACGCCGTTTCTTACCACGCGGATCCTGCGCAAATGGTGCGGGTCCGGCGGGCAGCTTGCAGTTCCTGCGCGGAACACGGCCGAACGGGCGGGGATTTACCGGCACGTCTCCTGCTGAGGCGCCGGCCATGCGGATCGTGCTCCTTGCGTTGCTCCTGGCGGCGTGTGAAGGACCTGCAGGCCCGCAGGGTGAGGATGGAACCGACGGCGCCGATGGCGCGGACGGCAGCCACGGCGATCCGGGGCCCACGGGCGAGCCCGGCACCGTACCGCCCGTGCCGTGGCTGGTCGCCGACCAGGTCCAGATCGCGGTCACGGATCTGACCGTCGATGGCAGCGGCGCGCACGTCGCGTTCACGCTGAAGGACAAGGACGGCAAGCCGCTCGATCGCACCGGCAACCTGACCGACGGCAAGGTCACCGTCAGCTTCATTCTCGCCCAGCTCGGCACCGCGAGCGACGGCAGCGCCGCGCAGTACACGGCCTACACCAGGCGCAGCGTCAACGCGACGCCGCCGTATCCGACCGCCACCGCCACCCAGGCGACGACCGAGGGCACCGAGTCGCGCTTCGAGGTCGTCGACGTGACCCAGGGTAGCTACCGCTACGACTTCGAGGCACCGACCACCGGCTACGACGCGACCAGGACCCAGAGCGTGCTGGCCGTCGCGTCGCGCACCCTCGACGGCGTGCAGGCCTGGGACCGCGACCTGTTCCACGTCGGCACGGTTCGCCACGAAGAGGTGACCGACACGAGCTGCGGCAGCTGCCACGGCTCGTTCGCCGCGCACGGTGGCCGGTACACGAAGCCCGAGCACTGCGTGCTGTGCCACACCGCGCAGAGCTCGGATCCGGAGAGCGGCAACACCGTCGACTTCAAGGTGATGATCCACAAGCTCCACCGCGGCGAGAACCTGCCGAGCTTCGTCGCGGACTCGAGCAAGCCCTACGCGATCATCGGCTACGGCAACTCCGTGCACGACTTCTCGACGGTCGGCTTCCCCGGTCCGTCGACGGACGTCGCGGTCAACATCCGGCGCTGCGAGACGTGCCACGACGGCGCCCAGCAGACGAACTGGTACGCGCGGCCGAGCACGGCCGCCTGCACGTCGTGCCACGACACGACGGTGTTCACCGCGAACCCGGCGCCGCCACTCGTCGCGCACCAGGGTGGTGTCGATCCGGCGCTCGTCAACGACGGCACGTGCATCGTGTGTCACGGGCAGACCGCGGGCCCGGCGCCCGTGCCGGCCGCGCACTACACGGGTCTGCTCGATCCGAGCACGGGCACGATGCGCGTCGACATCCAGTCGGTGACGAACACCGCACCCGGCCAGCTGCCGACCGTTCGCTTCAAGGTGACCGTCGACGGCGCGCCGCGCGATATCCAGGCGTCGCCGCTATCGGCACTGACCGCGACGATCGCCGGTCCGACGACCGACTTCCGCGAGTTCTGGCAGGCGCGCGTGCAGGGCTCGGGTGCGGTCGGCACGCTGACAGCGGTCGATGCCGCGGCCGGCATCTTCGACTACACGTTCCCCGCGGCGACGGTCGCGAAGCCGACGCCGTGCACGGAGTCGACGGCCGCCCGCGAGTGCAAGATTCCCGACGACGCGACCGGTAGCTACCAGATCGCGTTCGAGGCGAGCTGGACCCCGGCCGGTCAGCAGCGCATCGTCGCGCCGCCGCCGATCGCCGCGTTCGCGGTGACCGACACGACCGCCGTGCCTCGCCGCACGATCGTCGCCAACGCGAGCTGCAACGGCTGCCACGTCGACCTCCAGTTCCACGGCGGTGGCCGCAAGGACGTCCAGTACTGCGTGATGTGCCACAACCCCAGCAACGCGAACGACGAGCGCATCTCTCGGCTCGAGGGCTCGGCGGTGTTCGCCGAGAGCGTCGACCTCCGCGTGATGGCGCACAAGATCCACATGGGCGAGGAGCTGTCGCAGCCGTACATCCTCGGCGGCAACCCGGCGCCGAGCACGTCGAATCCGCTCGGCGCCCCGGAGGACTTCTCCGAGCTCCGCTACCCGCGCGCGCGTACGGCGTGCAACGCCTGCCACACCGGCACGACGTGGCAGCTGCCGATGGCGGCGTCGGCGAAGTACCTGCCGAGCACGACCGTCGAGCTGACCTGCAGCGAGGATCCGAGCGCGGACAGCGATAGCTACTGCACCGGCGCGTTCTGGGCGATCACGAAGACGACCAAGATCGCGCCGGAGAGCGCGGTGTGCACGAGCTGCCACGATGCGCCGTACACCGCGGCGCACGCGCTGCTCAACACCACCACGGGTGGCGTCGAGGCGTGCACGACGTGCCACGGCCCCGGCAAGGAGCTCGACGTCTCGCGCTACCACGGCACCCCGTGAACCGTGAGGGCAATGCTCGTCATGCTCGCGCTCACTGGCTGCTCCGAGGAGCGTCTGCTGTCCGGACCGTGCGATGGCTGCGTCGTGACGCTTCACGACCAGGGCATCCTCGATCCGGGGAGCGACGCGTTTCACGGGACGCTGCTCGCTCGCACGAACTGGGGCTTCGCGCGCTGCGCGGAGTGCCATGGCGAGGACTTCAGCGGCGGCACGAGCGGCGTGTCGTGCGTGAGCTGTCACCAGCAGGGGCCGACCGCGTGCGTGACGTGTCACCGCGACGAGTCGCCGTCGCACGCGGTGCACCGCGCGGCGAGCCTGACGTGCGCGGAGTGCCATCGCGTGCCCGAGCGCTGGGACGCACCGGGCCACATCGTCGACGACGCGCTCCCCGCCGAGGTCACGTTCGGTGCACTCGCCGCGGCGACGCTCGATCCGGACGATCGCGAGGGACCACCGGTGTTCGACGGCGCTCGCTGCAGCAACGTCTATTGTCATGGCGCGGTCCTCCACGCCGGTGGTGGCAGCGACACGCAGCCGACGTGGGACGCGACCGCGACCGGCACGTGCGGCAGCTGTCACGCGGCACCACCGCCGAGCCACGCGCGTAGCGACTGCGCGACCTGTCATCCGCAGAGCGCGCCGCACATCGACGGTGCATTGCAGATCGGCACGACGAACGACTGCTCGGGGTGCCACGGCAGCGCGGCATCGCCGGCCCCGCCGTTCGATCTCGAAGGCAACCAGTTCACGACCGCGATCGGCGTCGGCGCGCATCAGGCCCACCTCCAGGCACCGTCGGGATTGCGTGGGCCCATTCCGTGCGAGACGTGCCACGCGGTGCCGGCAACCGTGACCGCGGTCGGCCACCTCGACGCGTCGCCCGCCGAGGTCAACCCGGAGCTCGGCTGGGATCGCGAGAGCCAGACCTGCACGACGTGGTGCCACGGCGTGGCGCGGCCGAGCTGGACGTCGCACGGCGAGGTCGTGTGTGGCTCGTGCCACGGCGCACCGCCAGCGGATGCGAACCACGACGCCCAGATGACGATCGCGACGTGCGTGAGCTGCCACGTCGGGACCCACATGGACGGAGTGCTCGATGGAAACTGACCCACTCACCGTCGTCGCACTCGCGTCCGCCGCGCTGTCGAGCGTGCTCGTGCTGTGGTACTTGCTGCGCCGGCCGCTGCTGAACCGCACGACGAAGATCGTGCTGCTGTTCGGCATCGGTCTGTTCCCGCTCGGCACCGCGATGACCGGCAACTACGCCGGCTTCGAGGCGACGAAGCAGCGCCAGTTCTGCGGCTCGTGTCACGTGATGACGCCGTACGCGCAGGACTCGGCGAATCCGAACAGCACGTCGCTCGCCGCGCGCCACGGCCGCAACGAGATGTTCGGCCACGAGAACTGCTACGCGTGCCACGCCGACTACGGCATGTTCGGCACGGTCAAGACGAAGCTCGGCGGCCTGCGCCACATCTACGAGTACGTCTTCAACTACCGCAACATGCCGCTCGACCAGGCGCGGCGCGAGATCCACATCCGCCAGCCGTTCAAGAACTCGACGTGCATGCACTGCCACTCGACGGAGAACCCGGGGTGGAACGACGTGCCCGAGCACGCGAGCACGCTCGATCGCGTCCGCTCCGGCGCGGTCAGCTGCGCGAGCGAAGGCTGTCACGGCCCGGCACATCCATTCACGAAGGGTCTCGAGCCATGAGGCTGCGGCTCACGGCGAGCGTGGGACTTCACCTCTCGGCGGTGCTCACGTTGATCGCGCTCGCGCTGATGGTGTGGTCGGTGGTCGAGCCGACGCCGCTGCCGGTGATGGTCGCGATGACCGTCGGCCAGGCGCTCGGTACGACCGCGTTCGGCATCTTCGTCTGGGTCGTGTTCGCGGACCTCACGCGCCAGCGCGCCGAGCGCAAGTCGCTCGAGCGGATCTCGCTCGTCGACATCGAGGTGCCGAAGCGGGGGCCCGCCGGCGAGCCGAAAGAGCACGCGTGATGAAGCGCGCGCTCGCGGCGATGCTCGCGATCGCGGCGTCTCGAGGTGCCTCTCCGGCGGGCGCCGATCCGCTGCGCCTGCGCGCCGACGCGCTCGCGACCACGCAGTCGCCCGCGGGCCTGCTCGTGCTCGAGGCGGACGGCAAGGCGAGCGCGACCGCGAACGCGGAGGCGATCGTATGGACCGCGAACGACTCGGCCGACGTGCTCGTGATCGCGCTGCGCGCACGCACGAAGGACGGTCGCGTCGGCGGCCGCGTCGGCCGGTTCGTCGCCTCGCTCGGTGCGCTGCGTCCGGTGCACGTCGACGGGCTCGCCGGGCGCATCCGGCTCGGCAAGCGCTTCGACATCGAGGCGTACGGCGGCATGCCTGTGGTCGCGTTCTCCGAGGGTACGAGCGCGCGTGCGTGGGACTGGGTGCTCGGCGGTCGCGTCGCGCGCCGGCTCGGGGACTACGGCTCGGTCGGCGTCGCGATGCTCGAGCAGCGCGATCACGGGCAGCTGGTGACCCGCGAGCTCGGTGTCGATGGCGGCCTCGCGCTCGGCAAGCACCACGACGCCGAGGCGCGCGTCGCGTACGATCTCGCGAACCCGGGCCTCGCCGACGTCCATGGCAGCGTGATCCGCCGCAAGGGCACGTTGCGCGCCGAGGCGTACGGCGGCTACCGCGCGGCGTCGCACCTGCTCCCGGCGACGTCGCTGTTCACCGTGCTCGGCGACACGCCGTCGGCGCGCGGCGGCGTGCTCGTCAGCAGCAAGGTCGCGCCCCGGCTCGAGCTGTCGAGCGATCTGGGCCTGCGCGGCGCCGCCGACGAGCTCGGCGCGATGATCGTCGTGCGTGCGCGGCTCGCGCTCGACGATACGTTCGCGAGCGCGCTCACCGGCGAGCTGCGCCGCGACGGCGTCGGTGACGACGCGTGGACCGGCGCGCGCGGTGCCGCTCGCATCGCGCTGCCGCACGAGCTCGTCGCGAGCACCGAGCTCGAGCTCGTCGTGCCCGATACCGATCGCGGCCGTGGTCGCGTGTGGCCGTGGGCACTCGCCGCGCTCGGCTGGCAACGCGGTCCGTGGCAAGCGGCGGTCGCGGGCGAGGCGTCGGCGTCGGCGGAGTACACGCGGCGGCTCGACGTGCTGTTCCAGCTGGGCCGTCAGTGGAGCACGCCGTGACGAAGCGCCGCGTCGCAGTCGCGCTCGCGCTCGTCGGGCTCGCCGCGTGTGCGGGCGTGCTCGGTCTTCGCCCGCGGGAGCCGAGCCCGTTTCCGCATCGCAAGCACGTGCTGAACGGTGTTGCATGCACGACGTGCCACGTCGGCATCGACACCGCGAGCGGTGACGCGGAGCTGCACCTGCCCGACGAGGCGTCGTGCCTGTCGTGTCATGACAAGCCGCACGATCCGAAGCCGTGCTTTCAGTGCCACTCGCGGCCGACCGCGCGCGCCGAGCTGATCGAGGCCCGCGAACATCTGCGCTTCGATCACGCGCGCCACGTACCGCGCACGCACGGCAACTGCATGCGGTGCCACGTCGGCGTGGGCGAGGGCGACGACCGGCTGCGCCCGGCGATGGCGACCTGCTTCAAGTGCCACGACGGCGAGCGGGACATGCGCCGGTGCGACAGCTGCCACCGAAGCCTCGAGGCCGGCACCGACATGCCGGCGAGTCACCTCGCGCACGATGGTGACTGGCTGCGCGATCACGGTGCGCGCGCCGCGTCGTCGGCGGATCTCTGCCAGACCTGCCACACCGAGCGCTCGTGCGCGACCTGTCACGGCGTCACGGTCCCGGTGCTGCCGGCGACCCTGCGGTTCGCCGATCCGTTCGCCGCGAGCGTGCACCGCGCCGGCTTCGCGTCGCGCCACAGCCTCGAGGCGAAGGCCGATCCGGGCGCGTGTCAGACCTGCCATCAGCCCGATCGCTGCGCGGCGTGCCACGTCGAGAGGGGCGTCGCCGGTCTCGATCGCGCGAGTCCGCACCCGCCGGGCTGGGTCGGCGTGACCGAGAACCTGCACGGGCGCGAGGCGCGTCGCGATCCGGCGTCGTGCGCGAGCTGTCACGGCGGTGCCGGCGAGCAGCTCTGCGTGACATGTCACAAGGTCGGCGGCATCGGCGGCAGCCCGCACCCACCGGGCTGGTCGAGCAAGCGATCGCTCGGCGCGATGCCGTGTCGGCTGTGTCACACGCTGGGGTCGCGATGACGAGGCGCCTCGGGCTCGTCGCGTTCGCGCTGATGCTGCTCGGGGCCATCGGCGGCTTCGTCGCGTGCGGCATGTCGGAGCGGCCGCGCGCGTCGGAGCACGTGCCGGTCGCATACCGCCAGGCGCGCCTCGCGATCGGTCACGTCAAGCACGTCGGCAAGGTCGCGTGCGCGGACTGCCACGGGCAGGCGTTCGAGAAGCCGGCCGCCGAGCTGTGCACGAGCTGCCACGCGAAGACGTCGTCGCTGCACCACGACGATCCGACGACGACCGACACGCCACCCGCGTGCATCGACTGCCACGGCTACACCGACGCGACGGCCACGCCGTGGAACTGCATGCGCTGCCACGACGAGAAACGCGGCCGCCACGCGGCGGTCGGCGCGCACGCCGAGGAGGACTGCAGCACGTGTCACCAGCCGCACGGCGAGCCGGCGACGCGGGCGCAAGGCTGCGAGAGCTGTCACCGCGGCCGCGAGACCACGCACGCGGGCCTGCACGGCTGCCTCGACTGCCACGCGATGCACGAGAGCAAGCTGCCGAACCTCGCCGGCCGCGAGGGCGGGGCGGCGGCCACCGGCTGCGAGCGCTGCCACGCGCAGCAGAAGGGCACGCTGCACGTCGACGCCCGCGCGCTATCGACGGGCCACGACGCGTGCACGAGCTGCCACCAGCCGCATGACTTCGAGCCGCGCGCGTGCCTCGATTGCCACCGCGATCGCCCCGAGGGCAAGCAGCTGATCGCGCCGGCCAGGCACCAGTGCGCGAGCTGCCACGACCAGCACGACATCGCCGAGCCGCGCGCGTGCGCGACGTGTCACCGCGACGAGGCGCAAGCGATCGAGCACCCGGCCACGCCGCAGGGCGCGTGCATCGGCTGTCACCGCCCGCACCAGCCGCAGGCCGCGTGCGAGTCGTGCCACGCGCAGATCCCGCGCCACTCCGCAGAGGCCCGGTGCCTCGACTGCCACGTGCCGCACGCCGGCAAGCCGAAGCCGAACGCCGCGTTCTGTGGCGCCTGCCATGCCGACAACGCCGCGCGCTCGGCGGGTCACGGCGAGTGCACCACGTGCCACGAGAACGCGGCGCACACGCCGAGCAAGCAGACACCCGCGTGCGCGACCTGCCACACCGACAAGGCGCGCGACATCGGCAAGCATGCACGCTGCGCGAGCTGCCACGCCGACGTGCACGCACCGGCCGCGCAGCCGCCCGCCTGCGCGACATGCCACGAGCGACAGGCGAGCTCGGTGCCCGCGGGCCACGCCGACTGCGCGAGCTGCCACACCCCGCACGCGCCGGGCACGACCCCGGCGTGCGCGACGTGCCACGCGAGCGAGGCGAAGACCCGCCACGGTGCGCTCGGCTGCGCGACCTGCCACCGCCCGCATGGCCCGAACGGCATCGCGAAGCCGCCGTCGTGCGTGACGTGTCACGTCGCGCGGACCGGACCGGCACCTGGTCCGCCGCCCCGGAAGCTCCACGCGGCGAAGGGGCACGCCGACTGCGCCACGTGCCACGTCTCGCACGAAGCCCGGCCGCGCGACGACCGCGCGAGCTGCCTCGCGTGCCACCAGGACCAGGTCCGCCACGAGCCGGCCGCCGCTCGCTGCGCGACCTGCCACCCGTTCCGTTAAGCAACGCGTGCCGGCAACTGGAGCTGCCGGTCCGCGATTTGCCACGTGGGTTTTCGCACCCCAAGCGGCGCTACGCGCTGGCGCCCGCGTTGCAGTTGCCGCGAGCCGATGCGGACGTGGTGCCTGGTGATAGCGATGATGGCCGGCTGTGCCTTCGCCGGCGGTGATGCGAACGACGAGTCGTTCGTCGTCGGTGGTCAGCCCGAGAGCGGCTACCCGCCGGTCGGCTACCTCCACAACACGCTCTACCCCGACTCCAGGACGTGGTGCGGCGTCACGCTGATCGCGCCGACCGTCGTGATCACCGCGTCGCACTGCGTGGATGGGGTCGCGGCGGCAAACCTCGAGGTCGGCTTCGGCCTGGTCGACAGCTCGCCGCTCGTCGCGGTCGCCGCGGTCCACATGCACCCGAGCTACGTCTACCGGCAGGAGGGCGACTTCCTGCCGTGGGACGACGTCGCGGTGCTCGAGCTCGCCCAGGCCGTCACGGCCGTCCCGCCGGCGACGCTCGCCCGCGCGCAGACCGGTGGCTGCACCGCGCGCTACGTCGGCTACGGCCGCAACGTGCCCGGCGACGGCCACGTGACCGAGGGCTACGACGGCGAGCGGCGCAGCGCCACGATCTGCATCGACGCCGAGAACCCGCACGAGCTCTACGTCCACGGCGACGACGGCGGCCTGTGCTGGGGCGACAGCGGCGGCCCGCTGCTCGCCGATGGCACCACGCACGTGTTCGGCGTGCTGTCGCGCCACGCGCCGCGCATCGACTCGCACTACTCGTGCGAGACGGGCAACCGGATGATCTTCACGGCCGCCGCGACCTATCGCGACTTCATCACGCAGTGGGCGCCCGACGCGTTCGAGGCCGAGCCCGCGGCGACCGCGAGCGTGGGCTGGTGCAACGTGCAGTGGCCCGAGACGCTGGCCGCCCAGCCGTACGCGACGACCGAGCCGATCTACGGCCGCGTGTGGGCCGAGGGCGTGACGCCCGGCCGTGGCCAGGGCGCGGGCGTGACCGCGGAGGTCGGCTTCGGCCCGGCCGACTCGGCGCCCGACACCGCCGCCGGCTGGATCTGGTACGCCGCGCACTACAACGTCGACGTCGACGGTCTCGCCGCCGGCGATCTCGCGAACGACGAGTATATGGGGACCCTGTTCCCCTATGCCGCCGGCACGTACTCGCTCGCGTACCGGTTCTCGGCCGACGGCGGCCAGACGTGGAAGACCTGCAGCAGCGGCTCGAAGCTGACCGTCGCGCCGTGATAGCAAGGACGGGTGCGCGCCGCCCTGATCCTCGTGCTGCTGGTCGCGCGCTCGGCATCGGCGCAGACGACCCCGTGTGATTCGCACGAGGCCGAGGAGCTGCGCGCGCACCTGACGCACGAGCAGCACCGCGCGCGCGTCTGGAACCTCGCGTGGGGCATCACGTTCACAGCGGCCGCGGTCGGCACGTTCGCGGTCGGCTACGCGAACCCGGTCCCCGAGCTGCAGGACGGCTTCTTCGTCAGCGCGGGCAAGGCCACGATCGGTGCCCTCGGCCGGTGGGTCGTGCCGCTGCGCATCGAGGTGCCGCCGGCCACCGGCGACGCGTGCGCCGACCTCGCGCTGCTGCGGCGCGCGCTCCGCAGCGCGGCCAGACGCGAGAAGGGCAACTTCTGGCTCAACCACGTCGGCGGCTTGCTCGTGAACGGAG